>JAIXSW010000094.1 GCA_027484495.1 Gammaproteobacteria bacterium | reverse complement strand
TACTTATTACAATAAGTGGTCGGATTTTACTGGTGAGATGGACGCAAACGTTGACCTGCGTATTGCCAACGCATACTACGAAATGAAGCAGTATGCCAAGGTAATTGCACCTGCAGATCGTGCGATCGAACATTCGAAAACGCCGAAAAAAGAGCCGTACCAAATGAAGTTCGCTTCATATTACGAGCTGAAGCAGACTAAGAAAGCGATTGAAGTTCTGGAAACGATGCTTCCATTGTTCCCGAATGAGAAGCAATCATGGGTCATGTTAGGCCAGTTCTACTCTGTTGATGAGCAGTACGATAAAGCGTTAGCGATTATCGATATGGCTTATAAGCAGGGTTTATTGAAAACAGAAAACGAGATTAAATTGCTCGCTAACCTGTACAACAATAACAACGTGCCGTTTAAGGCCGCTGCATTACTGGAAAAACACCTGACCGCAGGTCTGTTAAAGAATGATCGTGCAATCCTGATGAGTATCGCAAGTTCGTACTCTTCGGCACGTGAGTTTGAAAAGGCTGCGAAGTTCTACGGTATGTTAGGCGCGAAAGAAAATGATGGCGATGCATATCGTCGTCAGGGTGATGCACTGGCAATGGCGAACAAAAACGCTGATGCTGCAGCTGCATTACAAAAAGCCTTAGAAGCGGGTACCAAAGATAAGGGTAAAGTACATGTATCTTTGATCGGTGCTTACTTTTACCAGGGCAAAATGCGTGAAGCTTATCAACATGTTCAGCTGGCTCGCCAGAATGGACAAGAGAAGATGGCAAACTCGTGGGGTCCTTACGTGAAAGAACGCGCTGAGAAAAAAGGCATTAAGCTTTAAACTCCAGCTGTTAAAAAACCCGCCAAATGGCGGGTTTTTTTATGTCCAATTAATAACAGAATTATCTAAAAAAAAAGCCAGCTTTTAAGCTGGCTTGATTTTGTAGTTATCTGCGTGAGTTCAACTATCTTCTGTCACTGATCCGGGCTGTTCTGCATCCTGAGTCCGCAAATCCAGCATTTTATACTTATCAATCAACGAGTATAAGGTGGGACGGGTCACACCTAACAAGTCAGCGGTCTTGGACAGATTGCCATTGGCAACGTTGTAGGCGTGGCGAATCGCTTGTGTTTCTGCCTGTTCCCGCACTTTACGCAGAGTAGGGAGCGTATTCGGTTGACTGGATGGCAGTAACCCAAGGTCTTCAGCGCTGATGAATTTAGTGTCGGCCAGGATCACAGCTGATTTCAGTTTATTCTGCAGTTCACGGATGTTGCCTGGCCAGCGATGACCAAGCATCGCGTTAATCGCGTCCTCGGTAAATCCTTGAATATTCGTATTAAACTCGGCATTGAACCGGTGTAAAAGAGACTTAGCGATAATCACAATATCATGCCCACGATTGCGTAATGGTGGGATATTGAGCGTTATTTCGCTGACTCGGTAGAACAAGTCTTCACGGAAGCTTTGTTCAGCGACCATTTCTGCCAAGTTACGGTGCGTCGCGCAAACGACTCTGACATCGACCTCAATCTCAGCACGACCGCCGACGCGCTCAATGACGCGTTCCTGCAAGAAACGTAGCATTTTAGCCTGTAATGCCAGTGGCATGTCGCCAATCTCGTCGAGCATCAGCGTACCGCCATTAGCGGTTTCGATTTTACCTAATGTGGTTTTATGCGCGCCGGTAAATGCGCCTTTCTCGTAGCCAAATAATTCACTTTCCAGCAGATTATCCGGGATAGAAGCACAGTTAATCGCAACAAACGGCCGGTCGGCGCGTGGGCTTTGTTTGTGGATAGCGCGGGCGAATACTTCTTTGCCGGTGCCTGATTCACCTAACAACAATGTGGTGATTTCTGTCGGCGCAATTTTCTCAACCATCCGACACGCTTTCTGAATAGATTCGCTGTTGCCGATGATATCTTGCTGTTTGTATGCGGTTGCTTTCAGAACCCGGTTTTCATTTTCAATTTCACTGAGTTTGAAAGCCCTTGCGACTATGACATTGAGAACATCGACATCAATTGGTTTTTGATAATAGTCATATGCGCCAAGCGATATCGCCTGCAATGCATGTTCTGTGTCGGTGCTACCAGTGATCACAATGACCTTGGTGTTGGGATTGTGTTGCAGGATCTCGGTAAGACATGCCAAACCTTCAGACGCATTGGTAGGGTCTGGCGGCAATCCAAGATCTAAAGTCACGACAGCAGGTTCAAAACGTCTTAGTTGCTGCAGTGCCGATGGACGGTCCTCAGCAAATACCACTTCGTAATCAGTAAGGCTCCACTTCAGTTGCTTCTGGATGCCAAGATCGTCATCAATCGCGAGTAATGTTTTCATACAACATTCCGTGTATCAGTTATGGTAGTTAGTTTAAAGGAAGCAAAATGGTAAAGGTAGTCCCATGTCCCACCTCACTGCTTACCAGCAACTGTCCTTGCTGCTGCTGGACAAAAGTCAAAGCATCATACGCGCCAATACCCATCCCCGCATTCCCTTTTGTGGTATCAAAGGGTTTAAAAAGTCGGGTTTGAATAAATTCCTGCGACATGCCACATCCGGTATCAATAATCTCCAGTCTAAGCTGGCCCTGACACTGTTGTACAACAACCTGGACCTCTCCATCATCTGGAGTCGCATGTTGCGCATTATCGATCAGATGGAACAGGACATTGGCAAAGCGTTCAGCATCGATAGTCAGTTGGCAGTCATGGTGCAAAGTCAGCGATGGCAGGGGAAGATTGGCACTGCAGCGCTCGGCAATCAGCGTTTGCAGTAATGTACCTACAGCGGTTTTTTTCAACTGTTCCTGACCAGATTGTTTATTCGTGAGCTGAGCCAACATGTTTTGCAATCGACTTTGCATGGCTTCAATTGTGGTAAAAGCGTCGTCGACGAATTCAGGGTTATGCCGGTGTTTTTGCGCATTTTTCAACAACATATCAATTTGCGCTTTCACATTTTTCAAATCATGCACCACAAAGGCGGACATCCGGCTAAAAGCAACAAACTGCGCATTTTCTGACAAGGCTTTACTCGCCTCATCCATAAACAGATAGCTGGCTATTTGCTCGGTGACAGCATTCAGATAATCCCGCAGTTCCCAGTTCAGTCTGAGTTTTTCATTAATATGACTTTCCAACAGGCAAAAGCCCCATAACTGATTGTTTTTCAGGATTGGGATCAAAATACTGAATGCAGGCCCGGAATGCGTCATTTTACTGCGTAACTGACTGATCATGCTGTCTTTTTTGTCGCTAAAATCTAATAGCCACTGCTTGTTTTTTTGCTCTTTGATTACTAGTTGTAATGCCTGCTCTTCATTTTCGCCGAATAACAACTGGCCCTGCGTGGCGAGTAACATCAGTTGTTCCTGTTGCAGTTTA
>JAIXSW010000579.1 GCA_027484495.1 Gammaproteobacteria bacterium | reverse complement strand
TTTGTAAGCTAAATCATAAAAATAGGTATCACAGCTTTTGATAATGCCGGTGTACACGTCGACATAACCATGGCCATATTTGACATGGTCACGCCAGGGCCGGCTGACTTTTGGTAAACGATAAAATCCAGGATCGGGGACACGGGTATGCTCGGTGACGATACCAGCTTCCAGACCCGCGACAGCCATCAGCGGTTTGACGGTCGATGCCGGTGGGTAAACGCCCTGGGTCATCCGGTTGACCAGCGGCCGGTCAGGGGAGTTCAGCAGCATGCGGTAATCCTTGCCGCTAATGCCGTGGACAAATAAATTCGGGTTGTAGGAGGGGTTGGAATAAAACGCCAGAATACCACCGGTGCGTGGGTCGAGCGCGACAATAGCGCCGCGGTTTTCGCCCAGCGCTTCCTGTGCTTTTAACTGCAGGCCCAAATCCAATGTCAGGTATAGATCATCGCCGGAAATCGCTGGTTGTTCGCGTAAGGTGCGGATCACCCGGCCGCGGTTATTGACCTCTACCTCCTGATACCCAACAGTGCCGTGAAGCTGAGATTCGTAGTATTTTTCAATCCCAATCTTACCTATGTCGCGGGTGGCGGCATAGTTCGGACTCTGGCCGTCTTCCTCAATTTTCTTAAATTCTTTATCGTTAATTTTGCCGATGTAACCCAGCGCGTGCGTCAGCAAGTCACCGTACGGATAATGCCGGGTCAAGCGCGCTTCAAGGGTCACGCCTTTGAGTTTGTGCAGATGCACAGCCAGGCGCGCGACTTCCTGTTCACTCAACAGTTCTTTCAGTGCAATGCTTTTAAACCGGCGCTGCGCTTTCACTTCTTTAAAAAAGTCGGCCTTTTGCTCCGGTGTGATGTCGATAATGGCGGCAATTTGTTCTACGGCTGCTGCCAGATCCGGCACTTGTTCCGGCACCAGTTCTATTGAATGCACCGGTGCGTTTTCGGCCAGTAAAGTGCCGCGTCGGTCGAAAACCATGCCCCGATTGGGCGACAGTGGCACCAGTTTGATCCGGTTGCCGTCAGCACGGGTGGAGTATTCTTCATAGCGCAGCACCTGTAGGTTATACAGGTTGGCTACGAGCAGGCCAAAACACAGCAGGATAAAACCAAAAGCAAACAAAGCCCGGCGGTTAAACAGCAGGGTTTCAAAGGCCAGATCGGCAATGGCAATACGGCGTTTACGCATCCGTTACTCGCGATGATAAGGATGGTTGGTGCTGATACTCCAGGCACGGTAAAGGCTTTCCGCCAGTACCACCCGCACCAGCGGATGCGGCAACGTCAGTGCTGATAACGACCATTTGCCTTCACTGGCGGCGATACACGCAGGGGCCAGGCCTTCAGGACCGCCGACCAGCAGACACACATCGCGGCCATCGAGTTGCCATTGCACCAGCTTTTGCGACAGCTGTGGGCTGGACCAATTGCCGCCTTCTACTTCCAGCGTGATGATGCGGGCGCCTTTGGGCACGGCAGCGAGCATTTTTTCGCCTTCGATATCCAGAATACGTTTGATGTCAGCATTTTTGCCGCGTTTGCCGGCAGGGATCTCAACCAGCTCCAACGGCATATCGCGCGGGAAACGCCGGGCATATTCTTCAAAGCCGGTGGTTACCCAAGCCGGCATTTTGGTGCCAACGGCAATCAGCATCAGCTTCATTGGTCAGGCCGCCCAGAGTTTTTCCAATTGATAAAACTGACGGGATTCTTCTTGCATCACATGCACCACCACGTCACCTAAATCAATCAGTACCCATTCACCACCGCGGTCGCCTTCGGTGCCGATGATATGCAAGCCAGCTTTGCGCGCTTCATTGACCAGGTAGCCGGCGACAGAGCGGGTGTGGCGGTTTGAAGTGCCGGAACAGATCACCATATATTCGGTTTCTGACGATTTGCCTTTGACGTCGAGCTGGATAATATCGCGCCCTTTCATGTCGTCGAGTTTGTCGACCACAAAGGCGACTAATTGGTGGCTGTGCACAGAGCGGAGTCCTTCAGTTGCTAACACTGCATGTTAACAGTTTCTGCCGGTCAAACCAAAGCGGCGAAGCCGGCTTTGTGCCGGCTTTTGCGCAATTTTTACCTTGGATACAGACCATGTTGGCGGATGTATGCCTGCACTGCTGAAATTTGCAGCGCCGCCGGCGCCTGACCGCTGCGAACTGCTGTGGCGGAGGCATCGACCGGCGGATTGGGTAGCAGCAAAATATGGCCGCAACTGCTGTGTTTTAACTGGGCAAAGCTGGCCGTGCCAAACTGTTGCAACAACGTCGGAGCATCACCATCTGTCATGCTGTAACCGGGTCTGGCTAACACCAGTAGATGGCAAAGCGTCAGGATCTCGCGCCAGCGGTGCCAGCGCGTCAGAGAGGCCAGTGAATCCATGCCGATGACAAAGCACAAGATATCGCCGGGATATTGCAGGCGCAATTGTTCCAGCGTCTCGACGGTGTAAGACGGCGTGTGCCGCGACAACTCCAGCAGGTTCAGCTGCAGCTGAGGGTAAGGTGCGATAGCCAGGCGCACCATCTCGGCGCGGTGCAGGCTACTGCTTGGCGAGTCGCGATGTGGCGGTAAATGACAAGGTAGCAGATCCAGACTATCAAGCTGACAATACTGCTGCACAAATAACGCCGATTGCAGATGGCCCTGATGAATAGGGTCAAAAGTACCGCCGTAGAAGCCGCGGAGTTTGGGCGACGGTGCGGACATCGTCTTAGTCTCCGGCAACCAGTTGCTGCAGCGCAAAGACTTTGGGCACCGGTTTGATAAACAGCGTCACCAGATGTGCCAGCGCGGTTTCGGTGTGGGTCAACTGGCCGGACTTAAAACCGCGGTCAAAGGTCTGCAGTTCCTGCAGTAAAAAATGCAACCAGTTCGGCGACAACCTTAGCAGCGCCTGCTGATAAAGCGGCTGGCGCTTCGGCCAGATGCCATATTTTTTATACTGTTCGTCACCGACCTGACCGGCTTGTTGCAGTGCCAGTAAGGTAGTGGCTTCTTTTTGCAGTTGCCAGGCGATAATCACCGGTTCCGTATCTTGCTGTAGCAGCCGATCTAACCGGTGTAATGCTTCTTCGCCTTGACCTGCCAGCAACGCGTCAACCAGCTGAAACACAGTAAAATGCGATTGGTCAGCCAGATATTGTTGTAAAAACGCGCCATCGAGCCATTGGCCTTGCGCCGTCAGCGCCAGTTTTTCCAGCTCTTGCCGCGCCGCCAGTAAGTTGCCGGCGGCATGGTGTTGCAGTAATTGCAACGCGTCAGTTTGCAGTTTAAGACCCAGTTGCTGCGCCCGCTCTTTTAGCCAGCGCATAAACTGATTGTCATCCAGCGGATAAAACTGCACCTGCACGCCTTGTTCTGACAAGGTCTTGAACCAGCTGGTTTTACTGAATTCACCGCTGTTGCGGGCGCCGTGCAGCACCAGACAAACGTCCGGATGCAGCATGGCCGGGATTTTTTTCAGTTGGTCTTGTTGTGCCGGCGTGATTTTACTGGTGCCCAAATCCAGTTCAATCAGCTTGCGATCAGAGAACAGGGACAGACTATTAAATTCACCGAACAGGCTGTCCCAGTCGAGTTGGGCTTCGAGCAGATAACTTTGCCGCTCAGTGAACCCCTGCGCTTTGGCCGCGCGGCGGATCTCGTCGAGGCTTTCCAGTTTTTGCAGCGGTTCTTCCCCAAATACCAGATAAACAGTGGCCAGC
>JAIXSW010000544.1 GCA_027484495.1 Gammaproteobacteria bacterium | reverse complement strand
TTGCGGTGCAATAAATGCTCCAGTTCAAGCATTTTGGCGGCTTCCAGAACGCGTTGCTGAATTTCGGCCTTGTCGACTTTTTTCAGCGCCAGGGCAAAACCGATATTCTCGGCTACCGTCATATGCGGATACAGCGCATAGGACTGAAACACCATGGCAATTTCGCGTTGGTCCGGCGACACATGGTTCATCGTTTTGCCGCCAATCTTCAGCTCACCGCTGCTGATATCCTCGAGCCCGGCGATCATCCGCAGTAACGTTGACTTGCCACAGCCCGACGGCCCGACGATCACGGCAAACTCGCCTTCGTTAATCGTCACGTCGATACCTTTGACGATCTCCGTACCTAAGTAATTCTTTTTAATGTTGATCAGTTCAATCTGCGACATAACAGGTCCTTATCCTTTGACGCCACCGGAGAAAGTCTGGGTTAAGAACTTTCGGGCAAAGGCAAATGCGATGACCGCTGGCAAGGTGTAAATCACCGCCAGCGCCGTTAAAAATCCATAATCGATAGCATCGACGCGCAGGAAAGCGCGGAACATGCCAAGCGGCAGCGTCTGTAGCTCCGGTGATGAGGTGAACATCAGCGGCATCAGGAAATCGCCCCAGGCGTTGATAAACGCAAACAGGCCGGCTGCGGCAAAACCCGGTAACGCCAGTGGAATTAGCACATGGCGCACCGTCTGCCACTGACTGGCACCGTCCAGTGCGGCGGCTTCTTCATAATCTTTCGGGATAGCGTCAAAAAAGGTTTTCATGATCCAAATCGCCAGCGGCAACTGCATCGCACATTGGATCAGAATGAGGCCGAGATAACCGTCGACAAACGAGAACATCCGGCTCAGCATCATTTGCTGCTCGACATCTGACGTCAGACTGTTAATCAGACCATTGACCCATTCGTTTAAAAACAGCATCACTTTGTACACCGGCACAATCAGCGCCGGCGGTGGCACAATACGCACCAGAATAATGGCGTACAGCAACGGCCGTTTCCACCAGGCCTGGGTCCGTGACAAGGCATAACCGCCAAAACCGGCCAACACCAGACACAACAAGGTGGCAGTGCCAACAATACCGACCGAATTCAGTACCCAGCGCACACCGCTTTCATTGGCCAGCAGGTTCCAGAAATGGTCGACGGTGATCCCGGCCGGAATTTGCAAAAACTGACTGGCTTTGGGGTCAAACGCTGCCAGCACCACCCAGAAAAACGGCATCAGGCAAAACAATGAAATCAGGATCAGCGTCAGGTAGGCCCGGCGCTGCGCAACAAAAGAAGCCGAATTTTCGGACATGGACATTCCCTCAGAGGTCGGGCGGACTATTGTTAACATGTCAGACCTCAACCTTCAGCGCCTTGACATACACCATGCCAAGCAGCATCGACACCACCAGACTGACCACGGCGACGGACGCACCATATCCCAGCTGAAACGCAGTAAATGACTGATTATAAATATAAATACCCAATATCTCGGTGCTGTTGGCAGGACCGCCACGGCTTAAGGTGTACACCAGGCCAAAGATGGCAAAAGTGGTGACCGTTGAAATAAACATGTAGAGAAAAATGGTTGGCATCATCATCGGCACAGTAATACGCCAGAAGATTTGATTGTCGGTGGCACCATCCACCCGCGCCGCTTCATAAATGTCCTTTGGGATTGAAGCCAGTCCGGACGTTAACAAAATCATCGAAAACGCAATGCCACGCCAGGTATTCACAATGATGATCGACAACAACGGAAAGGTGTACAGCCACTGCTGCGGTTCCACGCCAAACCAGGCTACCAGCCGGTTCAGCGTGCCATATTCACCGCTGGCAAACATCGAGATCCACAAAAAGCCAACGACCATTTCCGGCACTGCATTTGGCAGGCAAATAATGGCGTTAAAAATGCCCTTGTATTTAACCGGCCGCTGCAACATCAGCGCCGAGGCAAACCCCAGTAAAAACTGGCCAATCACCGCCGAGCCAATGACAAAAATCAGCGTGACTTTTAACGAATTCCAGAACAGCGGATCACCAAACAGCCGTTCAAAATTTCGCAAGCCAACAAAGGACGACTCCTGTGCAGCAAAGCCAAGTAAGGCGTCGTCGGTCAGACTCAGCGAGAATGCATAAAATGCCGGGAATACAATAAAAGCCGCCATCAGCAACAGCGCCGGCGCCATCATCAGCCGGTAGCCCAGCTGGCGGCGCGCCTCAAACGTCAGTTTAATCATCACTCTCTCCTTTGCCGTTGCGCTCAGCAGCAGCCAGATCCGGCGTTTCGACTTGCGCCGCACCCAGTACATTCACCACATAGTCGTACAGCATTTGCTGGGCACGCTCGCCATCCGCCCGGCCGGTCAGCACTGCTTCTGACGCCTGCGCCACCCCTGCCATCATCGCGTTAGAGCCGACCGTCGTGCGCAGCGCCCGCGCGTCTTTTAATAACGCATGGTCGGCCATTAAATTACCAAGCGCGGCAAAGTCCGGATGCTGTGATGCATCGAGCCGGGCCGGCACATTCCCCAGTTGTTTGGCGTACGCCAAGGCCACGTCGTTTTCACCGAGCGCCAGCACCAACCGGCGCGCCAGTGGTTGTTGGCGCGATTTTGCATTGACGCCCCAGGCATACACCACGGACGCCAACGCAAAAGGTTGACCGCCATCAGCCGAGGGGAATTTCCAGGTCCGCACCGCATTGGCCACGTCCGCAATGGGATTGCGGCTACCCGGTCCCCAGTCAAACACCGGACACCAGCTGCCACAGGTCGTGATCAACAACTGACCTTTGGGGAACATTTCATATTTGGGGATAACCCAGGGCTCCGGGTTCAGCAGCGGTTGCACCGGCATCAGTTGCTCTGCAACCAGCGTTTGATAAAAACCAAAGGACTGGCGCACGGCATTGTCATCCAGCACATACTGATTCTGGCTGTTCAGCAGCTGATAATGCTGAAAACTGGCGAGCAGGTAACGCAGTCCTTCGGTATAAGAACCCATACCCCAGGTCAGGCCGGCCGGGATCAGCAGCGGATATTGCTGCATTTTTTGTTTGATCTCACGGCTGCGTTCGAGCAATTCCTGCCAATTTTGCGGCTGTGCGGTACTGATGCCGGCCGCAGTGAGCAAATCATGCCGATAGTACAGTTGCTCTACGGCGACAATCGACGGGATCACATAGACATGCTCGTTGAAGCTGGCGCGGGTCAGCGTTTTGACTAACTCGGGTAACTGGGCATAACCCGACCATTGCTCTGCGTCTGCGGTCAGATCGGCCAGATAGCCCGCAGCGGCAAGGTCGTCGACCTGCAGATCGCGCGGCACGGTAAACACATCCGGCGCATTGCCGGCACGTAATTCTGTCACCAGTTTGGTGAAGTAATCCTGCGGCGGCGCCGGATATTCAACGATTTTCAGCCGGATCCCTAACCGCGCTTCCAGCTGCGGCTGCAACTGATACAACGCCTGCAAACGTGCAGTGCGATGCTCGGCGATCACCAATAACGGTCGCTTTTCCGCTTCCGTTGCTGCCAGACGTTGTGCTGCGGTCGGCTCCCCCCGCCCCCAGTACATCGCTGCTATCAAACCAACCGCCAGCGTTACCGCCACCGGTAGCAGCAGATTTGCTCTGCCGCGCTGTTTCGTCCAGATCATCTGTCCAGTCCGTATTTTATTTTCTGTTGCGCACTAGTTGTGCATCTGCCGGTTCTGCCTGATCAAGCTTGCACCCTGTTGGTTCAGTGCCGGCGATTTTTTATGCTTTGTACCCTGTCCTTTCTGATAATACGCATATTGACACCGGTGTCAATATGCGTATTAATGGTGCATACCGATGAAAACACCTGCGAGCAGTGACCGCTGGTGCCGGACCGGACCCACAGGTTGCCCGACCGGAAACAGGCAAGTCTATCTATCTGTATTTTATAGATAAAATAATAACTGCATGGCAAATATAACCGCGGAAAGACCGCAATAAACCACAGAGCAAAAACCTGGTTTTGTGCCGGTGTGCGCTAAAAAATCTGGTCAAGCGGCCAGTGGAGGAAGATGTGCAACTAAAACTCGCCATTATTGGCTGCGGAACCAAAGCAACTCAGTATATCCAGACCTGGATCAGCCGGGACGATATCGCTATTACGGCCATTATGGATCCGAACGGCAAAGCGATGGACAACGTATGTCAAATAGCAGCCGGCGCGAACAAAACCGCCCCGCTTTGCTTTGCCAGCTGGGAGACTTTATTACGCGAACAATGTGGTGCGCTCGATGCAGTGTATATCTGTACCCCGCACGCCAGTCATGCCGCACAAGCCTTATTGGCACTAGAGCTTGGCCTCGACGTACTGCTGGAAAAACCCATGGTGACCACAGTCGCAGAAGCTGAAGCCTTAGTGGCGGCGCAGGAAAAATCCGGCAAAACGCTGGTCGTCGCTTATCAGGGCGGATTATCGCCGTTGGTCAACGAGTTAAAAGCCGCCATCGCCAATCAAACCTACGGCCCGCTGGTCAGCATCAATGCGGCAATTTGGGAAGACTGGGCCGACAAATATCAGGGGCACTGGAAACAAGTGCCGGCGATCTCCGGCGGTGGTTTTATGTTCGACACCGGCGCGCACATGATGAATACCGTGTCTAAGATCACCAGCCAGCCGTTTTCGCGCATCAGTGCCATGATGCAGAATCTGGGTTTTCCGGTTGATGTCGTGACAACAGTCTCTGGCGAATTATCAGACGGTACACTGTTTAACCTGCATGCTTGTGGCCGCGCCATCCGCTGCGTGTCACGCATTGAATGTTATTTCCCGACTGCTATCGTGCGGATCTGCGCCTGGGGCCGCTGGATGGAAATTGAAGATGCGCAAGGCAATGTGGTGCGCAAAGAACAGGAAGCCGCCAACAACCTGATGAACGTGTTTATGCAAACCCGTAACGGGGAAACGGACAACCCATCCGATGTACGTCAGGGCCTGCGGATGGCACAGCTGTGGGATGCGGTGAAGTTATCCGCCAGTCAGCACGGCCTGCCGGTGACTTTGTAAAATCTGACAGCCAACGCTGACAAAACAACAGCAACCTAAGGTTGCTGTTGTTTTTTGTCTGGTCGTCGCGCGGCATTCGGTTCAACGTCTGGTCAACGCTCCACCGGATTGACCGGCACGCTGAGCACCGCTTGTTGCTGTGTCGCGGTTTTTAACCGCTGGATCAGCGCCGGATCGGTTTGTGGATGCGCCGCCAGATACAACTGGATTTGCCGGACGACCTGACGGGAGGCATAAAACTGGGTTTGCCCCACTTTCGGATCCGACAGCGCCTTGAAATCCGGTTCAAACGCCAACGTCAGCTGGGCCCGGTTAATCTGCAGCATTTTCCACTGCGCATTGATGTCTTTCACCTGGATGAGATTTTGGTCTGGCACAAAGCCAATTTGTTGCAAGGTACTGTCAATCATACTGCCAGCCACCGCCACGGCGACAAAATCCTGCGGCGATTTGCCCTGCTGGATTTGCTCAATCACGCTACTATCGGCAGAATAATAGCGATAATCGGCATTGATCAGCGGCGCCAGCCAGATAAACAGATTTTCGCGCGCCGGCAACCGCGCCATTGAATAAATCAACGTATTCGGCTCAGTCCGCGCCAACTCAAACGCTCTGGCCCATGCCAGCACTTCAGTGCGACATGGCAAGCCGGCACTGCGCAGGATCGCTTCAACCTGTAAATAGGCCGAGCCGGCTACCACTTGCTGCTGACGCACCACCTGATAAGGCGGTAAATCTTCGGTCAGCACCTGCAAGCCACAAGCCTGGGCCGGCAGCAGCGGCCATAACAACTGCAATACCAACAGCTTGAACCAATGGGTCCCTTTCATCGCAATACCTCCTTGTGCGCCAATGCATCTTTACCAAGCCTCAGTGCCGCCTGACACCGTTACTTCGCTTTCTTCTGTGCCAATGTTGCTGTCAGCGCTGCACTAATCTCAGGCGCCATAAATGCGTATTTTTTATGCAAGACATGATACAGATCGGATTGAAACAACTTTACATACAGCAAGCCGGTTTGATCCATTTGAGCCAGCTCCTTCTCGGTCGTTGGGTAGATTGCATAGTCAAATCGCCCATTACGGATAAATTTCGGGATCAGCGCCAGGTCATTGACAATATAAAACTGACTATGGATTTCTCCGGGAAACCCCGCGTCCAAACCGTTTTTTGAAACCGAGGTACTGACTATCGTCTGCTGCGCATCCGCCAGCACTGCAGGCGTGCACTTCAGCCCCGGCTTACACAGCAGTGTGAAAATGCCGGACACTAACGCCGGTTCCACTGTAATAATGTTCTGATAGCCGGCCAATACAATCCGCATATAGCCCACATCACCGTCCACCAGATTTTTATCTACCAATAATAGATTCCGATTCGACGGCTGGGCGACAAATTCGGTTTTGATACCCAACTGCAGGTAAGCGTCGCGGATCAGCGGAACAATAAAGTTAACCATCGCGGGGTGGTCGACATAAGAAAATGTCATGGTCTGCGGTCGTTGTGGTTGTTGTGCAGTGGTTGCTGCTGATAACCATAGGCAGCCTAAAGCTATCAGGAACTTCAAAGAGTTGAACATGGTTATCCCTGCATCAGATGAACTCACAGAGGACAGCAACCCGATCCAGCCGGTAGCGCCCATCCAAGTATTGACGTTGAGTATAGCCATAACTGTTGGTCAAGATACCGGTCTGCAGTCTTGCAGCGTATTAGAGACGGCAGGATGCGCGAGGTTAGCTGATCAAACGCGACACAGCAGGCCTGTGACCATGTTCTGTCTTTGCCTGTTGCCACAGTTCAGGTGTACACACTGAATAATTGGCGAGACAACAATGCAAAGCAGCTTCCGCCGGCACATAGCCGGCGGTTTTTGCCGTTATTTCTGTTTATTCTCCGCCTTCTCAGCCAGCATTAACTTGCGTGGTTTTTTGAAGTAAGTCTGTTTCGGCGCGCCCGCTTCCAGCGGCACTGGCCGGCCCCAGTTGCCCATCATCCAGCCGGTGGTATGCGGTTGATGCGCCCACTGGATGGCGTTGGCCAGGATTTGCGTGATATGGGGATTGCGGTAAATCGGGAAGGTCTCATGGCCCGGGGCAAAAAAGAAAATGCGGCCACGCCCCCTAGTGAAAGTACAGCCACTTCTGAGCACTTCTCCGCCCTGATACCAGGAGTTAAAAATCAGCTCGTCCGGGTCCGGAATATCAAAAGGTTCGCCGTACATTTCTGACTGCGGCAGCTCGATTTGTGGCGGAATATTATAGGCAATCGGATGCGCTGGCTTCAGACACCAGACCCGCTCACGTTCACCACCTTCGGCCTCGCGCCAGCTCAGATTACAGCTGGTGCCCATCAGGCGTTTAAACAGTTTGGCATGATGACCACTGTGCAGCACAATCAGCCCCATGCCCGCCAGCACGCGCGCCTGCAACTTATCGATTAGTGCATCGCTCAGTTCATCGTGATAACGGTGGCCCCACCAAATGGCCACCTCCGTCTCGTCAATCCGCGACTGTGGCCAGCCTTGTTCGGCGTCATCCAGCGTTGCCAGCGTCAGGTCAAAGCCATAAGGCTGCAGCTGATTGACGATGCAACCGCCAATCGTCTCCGGATACACTTCCTGCACATCCGCATCTTCTTTTTCGTGCCGGCATTCGTTCCACACGGTGACTTTAATCATCTTGCACTCCCGCCCAGCGTGGCCAGTCGCGGCGCTGCGGCATAATCCTGTACTTCAAGTAATAATGATTGCAAAGCAGTCGGCACGCCGTTGGCGAGAATGTAGCTAAGCCAATAAGTCAGCCGCTGCGCAAACTGTGGATACGCCACTAACGCCGGAGCAAACACCTGACTCAGCTTTAAATACTCACCGACCAACTCATCGATGTGATCCCAGTGCACCAGCCGGATCTCCAGCAAACGCGCAGCCAGCGGATCAGACACTTCCAGCGCATCGCCCTTGGCATCAAAGCCCATGCTAAAGCGCAGCCAGCCCGCCACGGCAAAACAAATCGCATCGACCGACTGCCCGGCTTGCAGGCGTTGCTCGGCCGCGGCCAGTAACCGCTGTGGCAATTTCTGTGAGCCGTCCATCGCGATTTGCATGGTGCGATGCGCCAGCGCCGGATTGGCAAAACGTTGCAGCAGCGCGTCGATATACGCCGGCAGGTCGAGGCCGGCCGGCGCCTCGCCGTCCACCAACAGCGTTGGCATTAATTCCTGCGTCATTAAATGCCGCAGATAGCGCCCAAACAACGGATCGGCCACGACCTGATGCACATAGCTGTAGCCTGATAAAGTGCCCAGATACGCCAGCGCTGAGTGCGCACCATTTAGCAGCCGCAATTTGGCATGTTCAAACGGCGCCACATCCTGTACCAACAAAGCACCAACCTGTTCCCAGGCCGGTCTGGCGCCGGCGAATTTATCCTCGATGACCCACTGCGAAAACTGCTCAGTTTTGACCATCGCCAGATCCAGATAACCAGTCTCAGCAGCCAGCACCTCAATGTCGGCCTGCGTCGTCGCCGGCACAATCCGGTCGACCATACTGGATGGAAACGCCACTTGTGCGCTTATCCACGCGGCCAGGTCGGGGTTGAGCTTTTCGGCAAACTGCGTGACCAACCTTGCCAGCGTCACGCCATTTTGCGGCAGATTGTCGCAACACAGAATGGTCGGCGCCGGATAGCCTTTGGCAAACCGCTCAGCCAGACCTGCCACCAGATAACCGATGGCACTGCGTGGTGTCGAAGGATGCGCCAAATCAAACACAATATCCGGGTGCGCGAAATCCAGCTGCCGGCTGACCAAATCAAGGCAATAACCTTTTTCGGTGACCGTGAGCGAAATAATGTCCGTGGTTCGTGCGCCCAGCAGCGCGATCACGGCTGCCGGATCCTGCGGCGCTACCAACACGCCCAGCACCGACTGGATCAGCTGCTGTGACGTGCTGCTGGCGGAACTTTGCTGCAGCGTATACAGGCCCTGCTGCGGATTTAATTGCGCCGCAACCTCTGGCGAGCGTAACGAGACGCCCATAATGGCCCAGGGCCATGGATCATCCCCACCGGCGTGCATCAACGCATCGGTATACCAGGCCAGGTGAGCGCGGTGAAATGCACCGATGCCCAAATGCGCAATACGCGGCGATACCGCATGTTGGCGCTGGCGCCATGGCAACAAAGGCCCGACGCTTAATGAGTTGGTTTCACTGAAAAGGGCAGCGGATAAACGCGGTAAAGTCACAACCAGATACCTCAGTAGTTAGCGCCCTGTCATCCGCCGGCGGCAGTAACCAAGGCCAGTCAAAACTGTTTTTAAATTTGTCAGCGCGTTTTACCCGTCGATCAGTCAGAGCATCAGCCGGCCCGAACGCGTTTGTTGTCGCGACTTGCTGATCGTGCTGGCGGCGCGACCTCCGTTCAGCCCGATAAACCGCAACCCATGGTCGGTCTGGCGCAAGTTCCACTTTTGGTCACTCTGCTGTTGGCGCAATGCAGTTGGCACAATGCCACCGCTGGCAACAGATAAAACCAGGGTTAAATATATATCGTCAATTGACACCGGTGTCAATTATGGTTATAGCTACGCTTATCTGTGACTTATTACCACAGACAGCGGCTGACTTTTCTGCCGTTGCCTGATAATGCTAATCTGTCCATGCGCAGCTTCAATCACTAGGTCCGGCACAAAAACCTGTGTGTTGTGAACAAGTTAATCCATCCGTTCTAGCGGAATCTTTCTGCAGCAAAGAGGGAACTCAGTCGATGTCTTCTGTCACCATTAATGATGTCGCCCGACAGGCCGGCGTGTCGAAAAAGACCGTGTCGCGGGTGATTAATAACGAAGCCAATGTCTCGGTGGACACCCGCGATAAAGTGATGGCAGTCATTAATGAACTGGGCTTTAAGCGCAATCCGCTCGGGATGGCACTGGCAAAAAACCGCTCGTTGTTTATTGCTCTGCTGGCGGATAACCCCAGTCCCGGCTATTTGCAAAAGCTGCAAAAAGGCATTTTGCAGTGTTGCAGCGAAGAACATATGGGGCTGTTTTTGTATGACTGCAGCTACCGCTCGCCGACCCTGGTGCATGAAATTGAAGAGTTTATCGATAACACGCTGGCCGATGGCCTGATTTTGGTGCCGCCGCTCAGTGATAAACAAGATTTGCTCGACATGCTGGATCGGAAAAATGTTTGTTATATCCGCATCGGCCCGAAAGATCAGGGCAGCGGCGACAGCGTCGGCTTTAACGGCAGCAAAGCGGCTTTCGAGATGACCAACTATTTGCTGCAGCTGCGCCATACCGACATCGCTTTTGTGCTCGGTCATCCGGACCAACAGTCGAGCCATCGCGTCGAGAAAGGTTTTCGCCAGGCGCTGCAGGACGCCGGTTTGCCGGTGAACGAAGCGCTGGTGGTGCAAGGGTTTTATACCTATGAGTCCGGCGTTGACGCTGCTCGCGTGCTGCTCAGCCGCACGCCACGCCCTACTGCCATTCTGGCGGCCAATGATGAAATGGCCGTTGGCGTGTTGTACGCCGCGCACAGTCTTGGCATCAAAGTGCCGGACGAGTTGTCGATCTGCGGTATTGACGATATCTCGCTCACCACCAAAGTCTGGCCCAATCTGACCTCGATGCGCCAGCCCATTGCCACCATCGGTTATCGCGCGGCCTTGCTGTTGATTAACAAACTGCAGGGTAAAGCCATGCCCGAGCCGCTGACGCCAGAAGACCAAAGCAATATTTACGACTGTGAACTGATCGTACGCGATTCGACCTGCCCGCCGGCCCGTTAAGCCCGCGTGTTCGATTGCCTGCCACAGCGCCCGCATCGCCTGAATCATTTTTGTATAATCCAGGCATGTTGCGGGTCGTTGTGAAACACCCAGTTGCGGCTTGGTCCGGCCATCACATTGAGGTAATACAAGGTGTAGCCGTGTGGCGCGCCGACCGGATGATAACCTTCAGGCACCAGGACCACGCTGTTGTGTTCTACGCTGATGGTCTCATCGATCCGCCGGTCATCGGTATAGACGCGCTGGAAAGCAAAACCCTGTGATGGGTCCAGCTTGTGGTAATAAGTTTCTTCCAGCGCACTTTCCGCTGGCAACGCATCGGTATCATGTTTATGTGGCGGGTAACTGGACCAATGACCCGGCGGTGTGATGACTTCGGTTATCAACAGGCGCTGTGCTGGTAAATTACCAAATAAAATATTGCAGACCTCTCGGGTATTATTACCCTGCCCGCGGCTTTCACGCGCACAATCGGCCGGTGTGATCAGTCTTGCTGGTAACGGCGTTGCTAGCGCGTCAACCGGCGCGCGGCATAACGCCAGTTCGACATCGGTCAGTGCCGTGACCGTCAAAGTGTCGCCGGCCGGCAGATACACCGCGTAAGGCGCGATGCCGGCAAACACCGACATGCGCTCACCGATATTGTCGGCCTGTAACGTGGCGGATTTAAAATCTACCCGGCCGGATAACAATACGGCGCATAGTTCCTGACCGGTACCACTATCAAACTGCCGGCTGTCACCGGCTTTTAACAGCACCACGTCAAAACCGACATAGCGCCAACCGGCGTTATCAGGCGTGATGTGCTGAATGCGGCCTGAGGCGTCAGGCTGTTGTGGTTTTCGGTGTAAATAGGACATCAGCAACTCCGGCTTTAAGTAGAAGATCCGCAGGCAGCATCGGCATGCGCAGGCTCAGACGCTTGCCCTTCGTCGTGCAGCAGCGCCAACACCAGCGCCTGTACTAAATTCATACTGGCGTTTAAAGAGCGAAACGCATGTAATTCCGCTTCACGCACCAACAACGCCACGTTGGCTTGCGCCACCAGCGGGCTTAATCTGCTGTCGGTGATGGCAATAATTTTGGCGCCACATTGCCGTGCCCGCTCCAGCACGGCCTGCGTTTCGCTGGCATAAGGCGCATAGCTGATGGCGAGTACCACATCATCGGCAGCCATCAGATTCAGCGCACTGTGCTGCATATAACCGACACCATCCAATACCTGCACGGCGCGACCTGAGTTCCCGAGTAAATAACCGGCGTAGCTGGCAACCGGAAAAGCCCGGCGTGCGCCCTGAATGTGGATGACCCGCGCTTGTTGTAACAGCCGGGTGGCGCTGGCTAATGTCACATTTTCCATCTCAGCACACAGCTGCTGCATCGCCTGCTGATTGGCCTGACTGATTTGCTGCAGGTAACTGAAACCGGCCGCATCCGGCGCCACACTGTGATCTTCACGCACGGCCGCGATGCGGCTTGGATAATCGACGCCACTTTGCACCAGCCGTTGCTGGAACAACTGCTGCATCTGGGAAAACCCACTAAAACCAAAGGCATTGGCAAAGCGCACTAACGCCGATGCATGCACCCCGGCGCCCTGCGCGATAGACGCTGTGGTGCCAAAAGCGACCTGATCCGGTTGGTCGAGCAAATAGCGGCCTATCAGCTGCAAGCGATTACTCAGCGTGGCAAAGCGCTGTTCAATCAACTGTTCAAGTTGTTGCTGCGAGTGACAGTTCATGCCGTGCTCCGCCCGGTTGCGATTTGATGTATGTCAGCCTATCAAAATAAAACATACATTCCAACTATTGATTGCGCAGAATTTATATTCTATTTTAGCGGGGTTCGTCGCCAATTGACACCGGTGTCAAATCTATTGTAAACAGATCTCAGGACCACAGTCCGCTACCCAGGAGCTTTGCCGCAATGTCAGTCAAACCTTTGGATTTAATTTGCTTAGGCCGCGCCTCGGTCGATCTGTATGGTCAGCAGATCGGCGACCGGTTACAGGATGTGGCATCTTTTGCCAAGTCACTTGGCGGCTCCAGCTGCAATATCGCCTTCGGCGCGGCGCGGCTCGGCCTCAAGTCATCGATGCTGACCCGGGTTGGTGATGAGCAATTTGGCCAGTTTATCCGCGAAGAACTGCAACGCGGCGGCTGTGATGTCAGTCATGTCAAAACCGATCCACAGCGACTGACCGCGCTGGCGATTTTGTCGATTAAAACCAAAGATCAGTTTCCGCTGCTGTTTTACCGCACTGACTGCGCCGATATGGCCGTGGATACCACTGATTTTGATGAAGCTTATATCGCGTCGGCTAAAGCACTGCTGATCACCGGCACGCACTTCTCGACCGCCCACGTTGATGCTGTGGCACGGCACGCCATCAACTTTGCGCGGCGCAACAACACCAAAGTGATCCTCGATATCGACTACCGGCCTGTGCTGTGGGGCTTAACCCGCCCCGGCGACGGCGATAATCGTTTTGTCTCTAATCAAAGTGTCACGGCACATTTGCAATCGATTGTGCCGCTGTGTGATTTGATTGTTGGCACCGAAGAAGAATTCCATATTGCCGGTGGCAGCACCGACACCCTCGCTTGTCTTAGAAAAGTGCGCGAACTGTCTGACGCCGTGTTGGTGCTCAAACGCGGCGCCGAAGGTTGTAGTGTGTTTGACGGCGCCATCCCGGCTGATTTAAACGCAGCATTTTTTAGTCAGGGCGTGCGCGTCGAAGTGCTGAACGTACTGGGCGCCGGCGATGCCTTTATGGCCGGTTTCCTGCGTGGCTGGCTGCGCGACGAGCCTTATAGCCGCTGCTGCGCTTATGCCAATGCCAGCGGTGCGCTGGTGGTATCTCGCCATGGCTGCGCGCCAGCGGTGCCGACGCCGGAAGAGCTGGATTATTACCTGGCGCATCAGCAGCAGATCGCAAGGCCCGATCTCGACGACGAACTGAATTACCTGCATCGGGTCACTACGCGATATCCGGCGCAGTGGCCGCAGTTGTGTATTCTGGCGTTTGACCACCGCAAACAATTCGCCGAGATGGCGCAGCAGGTCAATGCCCCGCTCTCCCGTCTGCCGAAACTAAAACAGCTGATTTTGGCCGCTGCGCAAGCCGAAGCGACCGAATTACAACGCCAACACCATTTTGCGCCTGGCGTGCTGATTGATGATACCTACGGTCAGGATGCGCTCAATGCGCTGACCGGTAGCAGCACCGACAACGCCAGCGCCGGCAACTGTCAGGCCTGGTGGATTGGCCGGCCGGTCGAAGTGCCGGCCTCGCGCCCGCTGGAACTGGAAGGTGGCCGCTCTATTGGCTCGCGTCTTGTTAGCTGGCCACGCCAACATATCGTGAAATGTCTGGTGTTTATGCACCCGGCTGACGCCGCGGACTTGTGGCAACAGCAACTACGCCAGCTAAACGAGTTGTATCGCGCTTGTGCGGTCTCGGGCCATGAACTGCTGATTGAAGTGATCCCGCCGGCAGGCTCAGTCGCCAACCAAGCCGAACTCGGTGTCGCGCTGACTGCCTGCCTGAGCCGGATTTATGATCAGCAGATCAGACCCGACTGGTGGAAATTACCAGCACCCGATAAAGCCGGCTGGACCGCCTTAACCAATTTGATCAATAGCCGCGCGCCGCATTGTCGTGGCGTGATTTTACTCGGCCTCGACGCACCGGCTGAGCAACTGATGCAGGCGTTTCGCGACGCCAGTAGCTTCCCGCTGTGCCGTGGTTTTGCTATCGGCCGCACCATTTTCGCCGCGCCCAGTCAGCAATGGCTGGCCGGCACGCTGGATGATGCCGCCTTTGTGCAACAGATCCGCAGCAATTACCGCGTGTTAGTCAGCGCCTGGCTGAGCCGGCACGACGCTGTTGCGCCTCATCAACCCGCGCTCAGCCAGACATCCGCGCAAGGAGTTAACCTATGAACCAGACCATAAGCACAAATCCACAAAGTTCTGTTGCTGCCGGCACTATCCGTCTGACTATGGCGCAGGCACTGGTCAAGTTTCTATGTGCCCAGTTTATCAGTAACGACGCCCCGGAAGACGGCAACGCTTGCAACGCGGGCAACGCGGGCACCGCGCAGGTGGAACCGCTGTTTGCCGGCGTGTTTGCCATTTTTGGCCACGGCAACGTCGCCGGCATTGGTGAAGCGCTGTATGCGGAGCAAGCAAAGCTGCCGACGTATCGCGCCCACAATGAACAAGGCATGGCCCATGCCGCTATTGCTTATGCCAAAGCGCAGCAGCGCCGCCGCATTATGGTCTGCACCAGTTCAGTCGGACCTGGCGCCACCAATATGGTCACCGCCGCCGCACTGGCGCATGCCAACCGCTTACCGCTGTTGTTGTTACCCGGCGATCATTTTGCCAATCGCACACCAGATCCGGTGTTGCAGCAAATTGAACACTTCGGCAACCCGATGATCGCGGCCACCGATTGTTTCCAGCCAGTCAGCCGTTATTTTGACCGCATCAACAGACCCGAGCAGCTGATCCATTCGTTGCCAGTCGCAGTGCAAACGCTGCTGGACCCGGTTAATTGCGGTCCGGTCACGCTGGCATTGCCACAAGACGTCCAGGCCGAAGCCTTTGATTACCCGGTATCGCTGTTTGAACCGCGCATTCATTATATTCGCCGCCCCGCCGCCGAGCCGCGCGAGCTGGCAGCCGCAGTAGCACTGCTAAAACAGGCGAAAAAGCCGTTAATTATTGCCGGCGGTGGCGTGCATTACAGTCAGGCCTTTGCCGCGCTCAGCCAGTTTGCCAGTAGCCAGGGCATTCCGGTGGCCGAAACACAGGCCGGCAAAGGCGCACTGGCCTGGACGCATCCGTTTGCCGTCGGCGGCATTGGCGTGACCGGCTCGGCCGCTGCCAATGTGCTGGCGCAGGAAGCCGATGTGATCCTCGCCATCGGCACCCGACTGCAGGATTTCACCACACAGTCGCGCACCGCCTTTGCTGGTGCCCATCAACGGCTGATCCAGCTTAATATCGGCGGCTTTGATGCCGGTAAACATCAGGCCCTGCCACTGGTCGGCGACGCCGCCACTGTGCTGGCCCAGTTGCAGGACGCCTTAGTGGACCGCCAAAGCGATCCGGCCTGGTCAGCGCGCGCCGCGTTGCTGGACCATCAATGGCAGCAACAATATGAACGCCTGACTGCCGATCCACTCAGTAGTCTGGCCGAAGCCACGCCAAACAGCAGCCGGCAGCAACTGCCGAGCGACGCGCAGGTGTTAGGAGCCGTCAAACGCCAGTCTGCCGCCACAGATGTGGTGGTGTGTGCTGCCGGCGGTCTGCCAGGCGAGCTGCATAAACTTTGGCGGGCCGAGGGCCCCGGAACCTACCACGTTGAATATGGCTTCTCTTGCATGGGCTATGAAATTGCCGGTGCGCTTGGCGTCAAAATGGCTTGTCCGTCGCGTGAAGTCTTTGTCGTGGTCGGCGATGGCTCTTATCTGATGCTGAACTCAGAACTGGCCACCAGCGTGATGCTGGGACAAAAAATCACCGTGGTGCTGCTGGATAACCGTGGGTTTGGCTGCATCAACCGCTTACAACGCGGCACCGGCAATGCCGGCTTTAACAATCTGCTGGAAGATTGCCACGGGGATGCGCCGGATATCGATTTTGCTGCCCACGCCAAAGCCCTTGGCGCGCAAAGTGAACGGGTTGGCAGCATTGCCGCACTGGAAGCGGCGCTGCAACGGGCGCGGCAATCAAAACGCAGTTATCTGATTGAAATTAAAACCGATCCGTTAGTGAGCACCGACAACGGCAGCTGGTGGGATGTGGCGATCCCACAAGTGTCCGCTTTGCCTGGCGTACAGGCGGCGCATGCCAGCTACAGCGAGCAGAAAAAACAACAACCGTATTAATCGGTTTGTCCCATTTTGGCCGATTTGCCACAGTGTTAAATCAAGGCGCCGGTGATTGCCGCGACGCAAGAAGGATTGAAGTGATGCAAAAAATTGCGAATTATATCAATGGTCAAACGGTCGCAAGTGACAGCGGTCGCAGCCAGCCAGTGTTTGACCCTGCCACCGGCGTTGCCCATACCGAAGTGAGTCTGGCCACTGCCGACGAAACCCGCGCGGCAATCGCCGCGGCCGCAACAGCCTTTACCGGCTGGTCGCAGGTCACGCCATTAAACCGCGCCCGGGTTATGTTTAAATTTAAAGCCCTGCTGGAGCAGCATCGCGATGAACTGGCGGTCCTCATCAGCAAAGAACACGGTAAAGTGTTTTCTGACGCGCAAGGCGAGCTGACGCGCGGTTTGGAAGTGGTTGAATTTGCCTGTGGTATTCCGCATTTATTAAAAGGCGAGCATTCGATGAATGTCGGCCGTGGTGTCGACAGTTTCAGTCTGATGCAGCCACTGGGTGTTTGTGCCGGCATTACGCCGTTTAACTTCCCCGCGATGGTGCCGTTATGGATGTTTCCGATCGCCATCGCCTGCGGCAATACTTTTGTGTTAAAGCCGTCGGAAAAAGACCCGACAGTGCCGATGCGCCTCGCGCAGTTACTGACCGAAGCCGGCCTGCCGCCAGGCGTATTTAACGTGATCAATGGCGACAAAACCGCCGTGGATGTATTGCTGACCGACCCAGCGGTGCAGGCCGTCAGCTTTGTTGGCTCAACGCCTATTGCCGAATACGTCTACGCCACAGGCTCAGCACACGGCAAACGGGTGCAGGCGCTGGGCGGTGCAAAAAACCATATGCTGGTGATGCCGGACGCCGACTTAGATCAGGTCAGCGGCGCGTTAATGGGCGCAGCTTATGGCTCGGCCGGTGAACGTTGTATGGCGATTTCGGTCGCGCTTTGTGTCGGCGATGCCGTCGCTGATGCGTTAGTGGCGAAGTTGCAGAGCGACATTGCCGTGCTGCAGGTCGGCCCCGGTACCGGCGTCACGCCAGAGCCGCAGATGGGCCCGCTGGTAAGCAGCCA
>JAIXSW010000250.1 GCA_027484495.1 Gammaproteobacteria bacterium | reverse complement strand
GTCAAAAGTAAAAGTGATACCACTGATTTTTGAACCTAAAGTATCACGTGATGGATCGTTTGGGCTGATATCAATAGTGTTACCAGACATAGTGCCGTAACCACCAACTGACATCCAGTTGCCATTTGTGCGGGAGATTGAATAATCACCACGGTCGATAACTGTACCACTCATCAGGTCAGTCCAAATGTCAGTTTTAACAGTGCCACCGGCATTGATAACTGTGGTGTTGAATTTGGCTGAACCTGTTGGGATCCCTTCGAACACAGTTGCGATAGTTGCTTGTGCAGAAGAAGCGGCTAACAGCAATGCAGCTGCGAATAACTTAATTTTCACGATTATATTTCCTTGTCATTTGATGTTAAAACAACGGCGATTTAGCAGGAAGCATGCCAATGAATATTTACAATAAAATTCAATAACTTAAGCATAAAAGGAATGAGCTATTTTAGGAACTTGTAAAGTAGATAGACAATAGAAATGAATTTATGAAAAAAGTAGAGCAAATACTCTTTCGCGTAACCAGTGAGCTGCAATTGTTACCTTTCGATAGATGGATATAATTTTGCGGCGGCCAACACCTGTGAGTAATTTGTTAAAAATCAGCCCTCATGCTAGGTTAGATATTCTGAAAAGGAGCATGATATGTCTTTGTTTCGTTTGTCGTATTTACTGTTAGTTATGTCCCCTGTAGCAGCGTTGGCGAAAGCTCCGACCGCCGCAGACCTGTCCCGCTTATCTCTTACTGAAGCGCAAAATCTACAGCAACAAGGCAAGCTCAGTTCACAGGAGCTCACCGAATATTATCTGGCACGTATAACACAGCTGGACGACCAGGGCCCTACCCTGCATGCAGTCACGGATATCAACAGCGACGCGCTGACTCAAGCCAAGCAACTGGATGCCGAAAGGCAGGCCGGTAACATCCGTGGCCCGTTACATGGTATGCCAGTGCTGCTCAAAGCCAATATTGCAACAGCCGATCAATTGCCAACGACAGCGGGCGCCCTGGTACTGAAAGATTTTAAAACCAGTGTCGATGCAGCGCTGGTCGCCCAATTACGTAACGCTGGTGCCGTGATCCTCGGCAAGACCAATTTATCGGAATGGGCAAATTTTCGTGGTGAAGGCTCCGCCAGCGGTTGGTCAGCGCTCGGCGGTCAAACCAAAAACCCTTATGTATTGAGCCAAAGCCCATGTGGTTCCAGCTCTGGCTCCGGTGTCGCTGTAGCAGCAGATTTAACTTTATTGGCTGTAGGCACTGAAACTGACGGCTCTATTACCTGCCCTGCCGCGATCAATAATATTGTTGGGATAAAGCCAACGCATGGCGCGGTGTCTGGCCACGGCATTATTCCAATCGCCAGCTCGCAGGATACTGCCGGACCAATGACACGTAACGTTGCCGATGCTGCGGCCTTGTTGCAGGTTATCGCCACACCACAGGCACAGCAAAAATATGGCGACCTCAATGCCGCAATCACGCAGCAGCCGGTAAAACAAGTAGTGTTAGTCCGGCATTATGACAAAGACTATCCAGCGGTGGGGAAGATGCTGGACGAGCTGAAAAAACAGCTGACTGCTTTAGGGGTTACCGTGAAAGAACGTCAGACGTGGCAATTGGCCGATACAGTCTACCAGGATGAATTTACCGTCTTAGTCTATGAATACAACCGTGATTTAAACCAGTGGCTGCAAGATTTCAGAGCTCCGGCAGCAGCAAAAGATATCAAGAGCATCATTGCCTTTAACCAACAACAAGGCAAAACCGCTTTGGCGTTTTTTGGTCAGCAATATTTAGAACAGGCGGCTGCCATTGACCTGGAGAAACAAAAAGCAGCCTATCAACAGGCCCGTCAACGTTCTCAGCAAATGGCCGCTGCGTTGCTGGATGAAGATTTAGTCAATGGATCTTTGGTGCTAGTGCCGGCAACGGGTCCTGCCTGGGCTATTGATCACGTCAAAGGCGATCAATACAACTTTGGTTCAGCCAGCGCTGCGGCCATTTCCGGCTATCCGTCGTTAACCCTGCCGGCCGGCTTTGATGGTCATCTGCCGCTAGGCGTCAGTCTCATCGGTAAGCCGTGGCAGGAAGCTGACATGATCGGTTTGGCGCATGCGCTGGAGCGACAACGGGGACCTGCTGCGGCACCGACCTACCGCACCAATCTGTAAGTCCGTTCTGCCACAGAAGCCAGCTCGAAGGTATGGCTGGCTTCTGTTCCCGTCTCAATCAGTCCCAATGGATACTATGCTGTGCTTTTACTGCAGCTTTGAGCATATCCAGCAACGGCACAGCCCTCTGTTTTAAGCCGACGGCCGGCTCTTCGCTCGGTTGTTGGGGCATAGGTGTATCAGTCACATCAGCCAGCGCTTCCTGCAGCTGCCACAACGCCTGCGGTACATCATCAGCATAAAATGCACCCGGAACTTTAGGTTGTGCCCCCATCAGCTGAATCAGCTGCAATGCCGGATCACCAAACATAGTAATAGGGTAATGATCTTTGCTGTGGAAAGTAACTAACATTTGTTTGCACTCCTCTGACACTGACAGTTCAAACAACGGAACGAGCGGGGCTACCACTATACTCCGCTCCCGCTGCGCAGCTCAAGCCTCTCTGCCGTCCGTTAAAACACTGTTCCGGGCAACGGACTAAAGTTCGATTTACAGCTCGTATCGAACAAGGTATAACCAATAAATTGAGCATTAACTCTAAATATCTTATGCCACAAGCTCAGCATATCGCCGACATCATCATGCGGGGTTTTCGCCGCCATTTCCGGCTATTTCAACAAATTACCGCCAATGCCCAGCAAAGATTCGCCTCGGCGGACTGGAGCGGTTTCTTAACTGATAATGCCGAACGGATCTCTTATTACGACACCAGAGTCAGCGAAACTATCGCCGTGCTGCAGCAGGAATTACCGGTGCATTGCCTCGATGAGGCCTTGTGGCAGCAAGTAAAACAGCATTACCTGGTTTATCTGCAATTCCACCCGCAGGCTGAACTGGCTGAAACCTTCTACAACTCGGTGTTTTGCCAGTTGTTTGACCGGCAATATTTCCACAATCAGAATATTTTTGTCGAATCGACCTTAAGCAAACAGCAATTGCCCGCCCCGGTGGCATCGGTGTATGACAGCTATTTTCCGGCGCAAGACGGCCTGCGCCAATGTTTACGCCGTATTCTGAGCGGATTTAGCCTTGGGGTTCCTTTTGAAGATCTGGACCGCGATATCCGGCTGATTGTGAAGACCTTTGTCGCGCAGTCCAGTCACGGCCGCCATCCGGTGCATCAAATCCGCTTTGATATTCTTAAATCGGTGTTTTACCGCAACAAAGCCGCCTACGTGGTCGGCCGCGTCGTCAGCCCGGATGGTCAGCAGCCTTTTATCATGCCGCTGTTACATCAGCGTAGCCGCGGCCTCTATGTCGACAGCCTGCTCACCGACACCCAGCAAATGACCATCATTTTCGGCTTTTCCCGCGCCTACTTTATGGTCGATGTGCCGGTTCCGTCGGCCTTGGTTCATTTTTTAAAAGAACTGTTGCCGCATAAAACCCTGGCTGAACTCTATGCCTCGGTTGGCCTGCACAAACAGGGCAAAACCGAGTTTTACCGCGAGCTACTGCAGCATTTGGCTCAGAGCCGCGACACTTTTGTTGCAGCTCCCGGTATCCGCGGCATGGTGATGATGGTGTTTACGCTGCCATCATTTCCATATGTTTTCAAAGTGATCCGTGACCGTTTTGCCGATACCAAGCCCTTTGGTCGCGACACCGTCAAACGCCGTTATCATTTGGTTAAAACTCATGACCGGGTCGGCCGGATGGCCGATACGCTGGAGTATTCCGATGTCGCTTTGCCGAGAAATCGCTTTTCCGCAGAACTCTTAGCGGAGCTGCAACAGAGCATCGCCAGCTCGCTGGTGATCGAAGATGAGCTGGTAGTAATCAAACATCTGTATATTGAAAGGCGCATGTTGCCACTGAATCTGGCACTGGAACAAGCCGGGCCGGCGGAAAAACGCCGGCTGATGCAGGACTATGGTCAGGCGCTGAAAGATATGATTGCTGCGAATATTTTCCCGGGCGACATGTT
>JAIXSW010000110.1 GCA_027484495.1 Gammaproteobacteria bacterium | reverse complement strand
CCGCAATGGTAGCCTGCTGCGTTGCGGCGAAGCGGGTGCCGGTAGTTGCGCGGCCTCGATACCAGCCTGTCCGGCCAGTGGCATGTCGAGCCTGACGGAGGAAGCCAACCGGCAGGACTGGGACGATGTCGATGATTTTCATTGCCTACGGGCGGATGCCGCGACGTTAACGGACTGGCTGGGTACCAGTCTGGCCAGTCGTTATGCCAATTATCAGATTGCCATCAGTGTCAGTTATGACGGCAGCAACAGTGGCGCTGCCAATAACGCGCTGGTGAAACGGGTGACGCTGAATATTACTGCGCCAGATAGTACAAAGCTGACTTTCAGCGCGCTGAAGGGGAACTGGTGATGCGGCGCAACCGGGTCAGCGCCGGCGGTTTCACTTTGGTGGAACTAGTCACCGTGATGGTGTTATTGGGTATTGCCGTGGTTGGTATGTCGACCTTGCTTGGCAATATGTCCGGTATTTATCTGCAATCTGTGCAGCGCGAACAGTTACTGGGGCAAAGTCGGTTTGTGCTGGAGCGGCTGAACCGTGAGCTGCGGGATGCGGTGCCGAACAGCCTGCGGGTCAATAACAGCAGCAACTGGTCTTGCTTGGAATTTGTGCCTTTTACCGCTGTGATGCGATATCGCACTATTGCCCTGCAGCCAGATACGCTGACGACTATGGACGTGGTGAGTAAGGACCCAAATTTTGGCGCAGCCGCCGGGCAATGGCTGTTGGTCTATCCGGCTAACCCGGCAGATATTTATACGGCCTCAGCGCAAAAAGTGCAGCTGCATAACACGCCCCAGCCTGATGACGGTGATAAAAATAACGCCACCCGTCGTTTGCAATTTAGTCAGGCTTTTGGGTTTGGCACGGTATCGCCAGCCACCCGGGCCTATTTGTTGGACAGTCCCGTCAGTTTTTGTGCGCTCGGCAATGAAATTCGTCGCTATCAGGGCTACAGCCTGCAAAGTACACAGCCGCTGCCTGGCAGCGGGCTCAGTAACGGTGCCTTAATGGCACGCCAAATCAGCAATGATCTGGCAACGCGGCCAGTTTTTGAGCTGGCACCGGATGCGCTGACCCGCAATTCACTAGTACAAATCCAGCTGGAGCTGACGGCGGAACAGGACAGCAGTACTGTGCTCAGTTACAGCCATTTAATACAGGTGAGTAATGTCCCTTAATCAGCAATTACAGCCATCGCCACAGCACCAATCCGGCAGTGCTTTGATCATTGCCATCTTTGTGATCCTGTTTGGCACGCTGATTTTGCTGGCGCTGGCCCGTCTCACCACATCATCCAGTACCACGCTGATTTATGAAGTGCAGGGCCAGCGCAGTTACTGGCTGGCAAAATCGACGCTGGATCTGGGTTTTGTCCAGTTGTTTCCTTTGAATCAAGCTGCGCAAAGCTGCGCCGTCGTCAACACCAGCATGCGCAACTGGAGCAGCAACGACTGGGCCGGTTGCCGGAGCCAGCTGACCTGTGATGATGAAACTGTCGACGGTAAAAGATGGTATCGGCTGACCAGCACAGCCTGGTGCGGCGACGGTGATTTGCTGACCAGTCGGGTGCTTAGTGCGGAGGCCAGCGAATGAGGTTCTGGTTCTTCATCTGTTTGCTGAGTCTGTTCAGCGCCGATGCGCTGGCGGTTGATCCGGTCTGCGATACCACCTGGATTAAAACCAACAGCAGCTGGACCTGTGACGGCAACGGTAAGGTGACTTTCACCAGCAACACCAGCTTTGTCCCCAGCGGCAACCTGACACTGATTGCCAATAATGGTTTTGTGCTGAGTGGCAATATTGTTGGCAGCGCGACTATCCGCGTTCACCTGCAATCGGCGTATGGCGACTACACAATCAATAACAGCACCCTCAATGGCAATTTGTCGGCATCGAGCGGTGTGTTTAATGTGACTGGCTCCACCGTGAACGGCACGATCACGACCGTTGGCAATATCACTCTCACTACCACCACAGTGACGGGGCTGGTCACCAGCAGCAGTAATACGGTCACGCTCAGCAATAGCACGCTGCAAGCGGGCATCACCTCACAGTCTGGAATTACGGCCAGTGGCGGCACTATTCGTGGGGCCATTACGATGACCGCGCTGAATATCGTCCGGCTAACCAATGTAACGATGCCAACTGGCAGTATTAGCGGTGCCAGTCATGTGTATCTGGATAATTCGGACCTTGGCAGCGCGTCGGCCAGGGTCAATGTCACCACCGGCAGTAACGATATTTATGTACAGGGTGGCTCGGTGATTTATGGCGATTTGTCGGCGGCAGTGAACTCGAACGGTACGGTGCAGGTACAAAACGGCACTGTCTATGGGACTTGTCTGCCTCAGTCCAATCCGGTGAACGCCTGCAATGCCACACCGCCGGCCAGCGTGCATCACTATGAACTGAGTTACAGCAGCCCCGGGGTGACCTGTGAAGCTGAACCTGTGACGATCAAAGCTTGCACCAACCAAGACTGTACCACGCTGTATAGCGGTGCCACTTCAATCACGCTTGCAGCCAGCAATAGTGGCAGCTGGAGTAGCGCCAGCCCAACGTTTAGTGCCGGCAGAGCCAGCAGCGCCTTGCGGCAAACCAGTCCCGTGACTTCAGTCATCAGCTTAAGCGCGACCAGCCCAACAGCCAGTAATGCGCTGGTTTGTAAAAATGCCGGCGTTGTCGACAGCAGTTGCAGCATCAGCTTCGCCGATACTGGCCTGAAAATCTTTGCCACCGACGAGGTGTCAGCGGTGCCTAATCTGGTGGCCGGTGTGAATTACACCGTGAAGTTACGCGCTATTCAGACCAATACCACCACGGGCGCCTGTCAGGCCCGGGTACAAGGGACCCGGACTGTCGGAGTGGCGTTTCGCTGCCTGAATCCAGCGACTTGTGTCAGCGGGCAACGAGTCAGTCAAGGCAGTGTTGGCATCGGCGGTACTGCAGCCAACAGCAACCCGAGTTATACCAATGTGCCGCTGACTTTTGATAGCAACGGCACTGCGAGCGTACCGTTTAACTACAGCGACGTCGGGCAAATCGCTTTGCATGCCCAGCTTAGCCTGGCAGCCAGCGGCAATGATCCAGCCATCACGCTGACCGCACCTGCGGCAACGCCAGTGGTGAAACCTTATCAAATCAGAGTCAATTCAGTCACTATGGCCAGTGCGACCGGTTCCAATCCTGGCTCGACCAATAGTGGCAGCGGTTTTGTTGCCGCAGGGACCCCATTCCGGTTGGTTTTGGATGTGCTGAATAGCTCCGGCAATCTGACACCGAACTTTGGCAAAGAAAGCAATGCTGAGACGTTAAAAGTTGGCTTTGTCAGTTTGGTCTATCCGACATCCGGTGGCTCCGGATCAGACGCGTATCTGAGCAATGCCGGCAGTTTTACCGCCGTCAATGGCAGTGCCGGGCGTTTTCAAAATGTGCAGCTGCGCTGGCTGGAAGCCGGCAGTATCAGGTTGCAGGGGCTGCTTGGCGATAACGATTATCTGGGGGCCGGTGACGTGGGCCTGAAACCGGCGAGTGGCACTATAGGCCGGTTTTATCCGCAGGAGTTTGTGCTGAGTAATGTCAGTACGGCCAATACCTGTACGGCTAGCAGTTCGCCATTTAGCTACATGAGCCAGCCGGCAGTGCCGATCAGCTTTGAGCTGCAGGCGGTTAATACCGCAGGCACACGGCTGCTGAATTACCATAGTGCCAGTTACACCGGCACCGCGGAGATTGGCTTAGTCGCAGAAAACAATGGCAGTAGTCATACCGCAAGCCTGGGTGCCCGCCTGATTGAGCAACCGGGTAAAGCAACGCCCACCTGGCAACAAGGGCGCTATCAGTTCAACAGCACCACCCTGCAACTGGCGCGGGGCAGTGTGGTTGAAGAGCCATTCCTCAATTTTCAGCCTGGGATTAAAGTGGGAAAAGAGTTGGACAGTCGCAATCTGCAAAGTACGCTGTTAAATATGGATGCGACTACAGCGGGTGCTTGTGCCGCCTGTGATGCAGCAAAACTGGGCGCTGAGCTGAAGTTTTATTATGGCCGTTACCGGTTGGAAAACGCCTACGGCAACGCCTTTCAATCGTTACCGGTGATGCTCAAAGCCGAAGTCTGGAATGGCAGTCAGTTTGTGTTGCACAGCGCTGACAGCTGTACT
>JAIXSW010000518.1 GCA_027484495.1 Gammaproteobacteria bacterium | reverse complement strand
GTTACGCCAATTATTTGTTTTGGCGAGACTTTATCCGAAAGGCAGCAAGAAAAAACCATGTGGGTTCTTGCACAGCATTTGGATGCAGTGTATGCTGCGCACCCTGATTTGTTGGCCCAGACTGTTATCGCTTATGAACCAATTTGGGCGATAGGCTCAGGCCTGACAGCAACGCCTGAGCAAGCACAGCAAGTGCATGCATTCATCAGGCAACACCTGGCGCGCATTGATCAACATGCGGCAGCACAGGTCAGAATTTTATACGGTGGCAGTGTTAACGCTGAAAATTGGCAAACACTGTTTAGCCAGCCAGACATCGATGGTGCTTTGGTCGGTGGCGCCAGTTTAAAACCAGCAGAGTTTGCTGCAATTTGCCAGATGGCAAAGGAATAAAGATGTACGAAATTATTATCGTATTATACGCAATCGTCGCGCTGGCAATTATCGGTCTGGTTTTAATCCAGCATGGTAAAGGCGCAGACATGGGCGCTTCGTTTGGCGCCGGTGCTTCGGCAACAATTTTTGGTTCAGCAGGTCGCGGTAACTTCCTGACTCGCTCAACCAGTATTCTGGCGGTGTTATTTTTTGTGTTAAGCCTGATTTTAGGTAACTACAACACGTCGCATATCCAGAAAAAATCTGAGTTTGAAAATATCGCTGCGCCAGCTGCTGCAGAAACTGCACCAGCCAAGCCAGAAGAGAAAAAAGAAGCTTCAAAAGATATTCCGGTCGGTAATTAATCTACCGGATGTCCCTCTGAATAATGCCGAGATGGTGAAATTGGTATACACGCTACCTTGAGGTGGTAGTGCCCTAGGCATGCGGGTTCGAGTCCCGCTCTCGGCACCAATTCTTTGTATTCCTGTGGATAGCGTACAGGAATGTTGCAGTAAGATTCTCAGGTCAACTGCCAAAACAATATGTTGCGATACAGTGGTCACCACTATATAATGCACGCCAGTTACGGACGCGGGATGGAGCAGCCTGGTAGCTCGTCGGGCTCATAACCCGAAGGTCGTCGGTTCAAATCCGGCTCCCGCAACCATTTTCACCGACAATGATAATTTCAACTTGAAAACATCGTTGTCGCGAACCGCAAGTGTTAACTTCCAGTTCGCAACCAGATTTAAAACGGGATTGGCGATATCCTGTTTTACCGGTGTAAAGTCGCCCCGATCTGTCGGGGCGTTTTTATATCTGGGGTAACGTTGTACTACTATTCTGGGCTATATGCCCTTTTTTTATTTCCGGAGGTCTCTTTGACTAAACAAGAACAGCGTTTAACTGAGCTGTTGGCACCCACAGTAGCAGCCAATGGCTTTGAACTGCTGGGCATCGAGTTCATGGCGGCAGGGCGGCATTCCACCTTACGCTTATTTATTGATCATCCGGACGGGGTTAATGTTGACCACTGTGCGTTGATCAGCCGTGAAGTCAGCGCCATCCTTGATGTCGAAGACCCAATTCCTAACGAATACAATCTGGAGGTTTCATCTCCAGGTTTGGATCGTCCTTTGTTTACGCAGGCGCACTTTGCCAAAGTTGTCGGACAAAAAATTGAAGTCAAACTGGCCATCCCACAAGATGGCCGTCGTCGTTTCAAAGGGATCCTCAATACGATTGAAGATGACATGCTGGTCATCGAAGTGGATGGCAAACCATATCGTTTGCTTATGGATAACGTAGAGAAAGCAAACGTAGTTCCGGTGTTCTGAGTAGAACCGCGGCTCTAGTGAGGCATAAATCATGGCAAAAGAAATACTATTAGTTGTTGATGCGGTTTCAAACGAGAAATCGGTTCCGCGGGAAAAGATCTTCCAGGCGCTTGAATTTGCGCTGGCTGCAGCTACCAAAAAGAAAAATGAAGGCGATATTGAAGTTCGTGTTTCGATTGACCGCAAGACAGGCTCTTATGAAACATTCCGTCGCTGGTTGGTGATCCCGGACGACCAGGTGCAGGAACACCCGTTCCGCGAAATGACGTTGTCTGCGGCGCAGTATGACGAACCAGAGTTAAAGGTCGGCGATTATGTCGAAGAACAAATTGATTCGATTCAATTCGATCGCATCACTACGCAGATGGCTAAACAGGTCATCGTGCAAAAAGTTCGTGAAGCAGAACGTTCTCAGGTTGTGGAAGCTTATATTGATCAGGTCGGTGAGCTCGTTACCGGTGTAGTCAAGAAAGTAAACCGTGAAAGTGTGATTGTTGACCTTGGCAATAACGCAGAAGCGATGTTGGCTCGTGAAGAGATGATCCCACGTGAAACTTTCCGTCCGGGTGACCGCATCCGCGCTTTGCTATACGCAGTGAATCCGGAAGCCCGCGGTGCCCAGTTGTTCTTAAGCCGGACCCGTCCGGAAATGCTCATCGAACTGTTCCGCATTGAAGTGCCGGAAATCGGCGAAGAAATGATCGAAATCCGCGGCGCAGCCCGTGATCCAGGTTCACGCGCCAAAATCGCAGTGAAAACTAACGACCGCCGGATCGATCCGGTTGGCGCTTGCGTGGGTATGCGTGGTTCACGTGTTCAGGCGGTGTCTGGTGAATTAGGTGGCGAGCGCGTTGACATCGTGTTGTACGATGATAACTCCGCACAATATGTCATCAATGCCATGGCGCCTGCTGAAGTCGCATCAATCATTGTTGACGAAGATGCTCATGCGATGGACATCGCGGTTGAAGATTCAAATCTGCCGATGGCGATTGGCCGTGCCGGTCAGAACGTGCGTCTGGCCAGCCAGCTGACGCAGTGGGAACTGAACGTGATGTCAGTGTCTGACATGAAGAAAAAGCACCAGGAAGAGACATCTAAAGTCCTCAGCGTCTTTATGGATGCGCTGGAAATCGACGAAGATTTCGCCTCAATTCTGGTCGACGAAGGTTTCTCAACGCTGGAAGAAGTTGCATATGTGCCAGTGTCTGAGTTGCTGAGTATCGATGGTCTGGACGAAGACACGGTCGAAGAGTTACGTAAGCGCGCCAAAGCTGTATTGACGACCCGCGCGCTGGCCAGTGAAGAATCACTGGAAGGTTCACAGCCAAGTGAAGCGCTGTTGAATCTGGAAGGAATGGAGACCCACACCGCTTATGTTCTGGCCAGTAAAGGTGTGGTTTCGCTCGATGATCTGGCCGAATTAGGTGTCGATGATTTGATTGAAATTGAAAAAATGGCAGAAGAAAAAGCTGCTGCATTAATTATGGCTGCGCGCAATATCGTTTGGTTTAGCGAGCAGAACTGATAGGTCAACGGAGGAAACTATTACATGGCAGATGTCACGATAGAAAAACTGGCCAGTGATGTGGGAACGACTGTTGATCGGTTGGTTCAACAATTTGCTGATGCAGGCATTGCAAAGCAGTCTGGTCAGATGGTCAGCGAAGATGAGAAAAAATCTTTGCTCGAGCACCTGAGTAAACAACATGGTGGTGCCAGCAGCGAGCCGTCACGGCTGACGCTGAAGCGCAAAGAAAAATCAACGCTGAGCGTAAGCGGCGGCGCAGGTCGCAACCGCGAAATTCAGGTTGAAGTGCGTAAGCAAAAAACCTATGTCAAACGCCCGATCCTCGATGAAGCGGCATTAAAAGCCGAAGAAGAAGCGCGTCTGGCCGAAGAGAAAGCGAAAGAAGACGCGCGTCTCGAAGCAGAACGTCAGGCCGCTGAAAAACGCGCCCGCGACGAAGCCGAACGGAAAGCCGAAGCTGAACGTAAAGCAGCAGATGCTAAACGCCGTGAAGCAGAACGCGCTCAGCTGGCAAAAGATGACCCGGAAGAAGCGGCACGTCGCACGGCAAAAGAAGAAGCCAAACGCGAAGCTGAGCGGATTATCGCGCAGCAAGACGCTGAGCGTCTGCGCAAGCTGGAACTGGATGCACAGCGTCAGGCTGAAGAAGCTCGTCGTCTGGCAGAAGAAAACGCAGAACGTTGGTCGCAAGAAGCTGCGCCAGCGGTTGAAGTCGGTGACTACCACCTGACCAGCAACGTTTTCGCCAAACAGGCTGAAGACGAAGAAGATTCACGCGACGAGCGTGGCGGTCGTCGTCATGGCAAAAAAGCGCCGGTGGGCAAAGCCAAGAAGAAAGACGATGCGGACGATAAAGACGCCTTTAACCGCGCCAATCGCCACAAGAAAAAGAAAACCCCAACCAGCATGCAGCATGGTTTTAATAAGCCAGCTCAGCCGGTGGAGCGTGAAGTGAAGATTGGTGAAACGATCACTGTAGCCGAACTGGCTGCCAAGATGGCTGTGAAAGCATCTGAAGTCATCAAAGTGATGATGAAGATGGGCGCTATGGCGACCATTAACCAGGTGATCGACCAGGAAACTGCCGCCATCGTCTGTGAAGAGATGGGCCACAAGTTTACGCTGACTCGTGAAAACGAGCTGGAAGAAACAGTGATGGCTGATCGCGAAGGCGAAGGTGCACAGGAACATCGTGCGCCGGTCGTGACTGTAATGGGTCACGTTGACCACGGCAAAACGTCATTGCTGGACTACATCCGTAAAGCGAAAGTGGCCGCAGGCGAAGCCGGTGGTATCACCCAGCATATCGGTGCTTACCATGTCGAAACCGACCGTGGCATGATCACGTTCCTCGATACACCAGGTCACGCGGCATTTACTTCGATGCGTGCCCGTGGTGCTAAAGCGACGGATATCGTGGTACTGGTGGTTGCTGCCGATGACGGCGTGATGCCACAAACCAAAGAAGCAATCCAGCATGCGAAAGCAGCTGGTGTGCCAATCGTGGTGGCAGTGAACAAAATTGATAAACCAGATGCAGATCCGGACCGTGTGCGTAACGAATTGTCGCAATACGGTGTGATTTCAGAAGAATGGGGCGGTGATACGCAGTTCGTGCAGGTTTCTGCGAAAACGGGCTTAGGTATTGATGACCTGCTGGAATCATTACTGGTGCAGTCTGAATTGCTTGAACTGACGGCTGTTCGTGAAGGCATGGCGCGTGGTGTTGTCATCGAATCGCGTCTGGATAAGGGCCGCGGTCCTGTTGCGTCTATCCTGGTACAGGAAGGCACGCTGAGCCAGGGCGATATCGTGCTCTGTGGTCTGGAATATGGTCGTGTCCGTGCGATGCGCGATGAAAATGGCAAGGACGTGAAAGAAGCAGGTCCGTCAATCCCGGTCGAAATTCTGGGTCTGTCTGGCGTTCCGTCTGCCGGTGATGAAGTGACAGTGGTCCGTGACGAGCGTAAAGCCCGTGAAGTTGCCTTGTACCGTCAGGGTAAATTCCGCGACGTCAAACTGGCACGTCAGCAAAAAGCCAAGCTGGAAAACATGTTTGCCAACATGACCGAAGGCGATGTGGCCGAGCTGAACATCGTACTGAAAGCTGACGTACAGGGTTCTGTCGAAGCGATCAGCGAATCGTTGTCGCGTCTGTCTACAGATGAAGTGAAGATCCGCATCATCGGTAGTGGTGTTGGTGGTATCACTGAAACTGACGCGACACTGGCTGCAGCATCTTCAGCCATCGTGATCGGCTTCAACGTTCGTGCCGAGGCCAATGCCCGCAAGATCATCGAAGACGAAGCGCTGGATTTACGCTACTACAGCATCATTTATGAACTGTTAGACGAAGTCAGAGCGGCGATGACCGGTATGCTGGCGCCTGAGTTCAAGCAGCAGATCATTGGTCTGGCGCAGGTTCGCGACGTGTTCCGCTCACCGAAATTCGGTGCAGTTGCCGGTTGTATGGTCACCGAAGGTATCGTCAAGCGCAACGCACCAATTCGTGTACTGCGTGACAACGTGGTGATCTTCGAAGGCGAACTGGAATCACTGCGTCGCTTCAAAGATGACGTCTCTGAAGTCCGTAACGGCTTTGAGTGTGGTATCGGCGTGAAGAACTACAATGATGTGCGTGAAGGCGACCAAATCGAAGTTTTCGAAGTGGTACAGGTTGAACGTACACTGTAATTGATTGAGTTAACAGAAATTATTGAATGAAGCAGGGGCCAGCGGCCCCTGTTTGTTTCTGATTTCAGGTGAGAATTATGGCAAAAGAATTCAGCCGGGTTGACCGGCTCGCCCAGCAGATGCAGCAAGAAATGGCGCTGATCCTGCAGCGGGAAATTAAAGATCCACGCTTACATACCATGATCACAGTGTCTGATGTGGATGTGTCGAAAGACTTATCCCACGCCAAAGTCTATGTGACTTTCCTTGGTCTGGAAGCGGATAAGGTAAAACAAAACCTCGACATTCTGAATGATGCCAGTGGTTTTATCCGCAGTCTGATCGCGAAGCGGATCCAGGCGCGTATCGTGCCAACGGTGCGTTTCTACTTTGATAAGTCGCTGGATGAAGGTATCCGCATGGCGAATCTGGTTGAAAATGTGCGTAAAAGTGACGAACAGAAACGCGTTGCCGCAGGCCAGGAGCTGGATCCAAGACCAGGTGCTAAGACCAAGTCAGACGAAGAAGAATAACCATGGCGCGTCGTATCGTTGATGGCATTCTGCTGTTAGATAAACCGCTGGAAGTGTCCAGTAATGGCATCTTACAGCGGGTGCGCTGGTTATTTCAGGCGGAAAAAGCCGGTCATACCGGCGCCTTAGATCCACTGGCTTCTGGCTTGTTACCGATCTGTTTTGGTGAAGCGACTAAATTCAGCCAGTTTCTGCTGGATACTGACAAGACCTATGAAGTCAGTGCGCGTTTTGGTGTGCGTACCGACACGTCAGATGCTGCAGGTGAAGTGATTAGCCAAAGGCCGGTTAACTTTGAACTGGATCAACTGCAGGCGGCTGTTGCCAACATGCGCGGTCCGCAGCTGCAGGTGCCAACGATGTTTTCGGCGCTGAAGTATCAGGGCCAGCCGTTATACAAATATGCGCGGCAGGGCATCACAGTGCCGCGCGAAGCCAGGCCTATCAACATCTTTCGCTTTGATTTGCTCGATTTTGACGGTCAGGATGCGCGTTTTATCGTGCACTGTAGTAAAGGCACTTATATTCGTACGCTGATCGATGATTTGGGTGAGACGCTGGGGAGCGGCGCTTATGTCACAGCCCTGCGCCGGATTCATGTTGGCCCATTTCAGGCCAGTCAGATGTTGACGGACGAATTTTTGGCGCCACTTAATCAAGCGCAGGATTGGGCGGGTCTCGATGCTCTGTTGCTGCCGATGGACTATGCCCTGGCCGGCTTGCCCCGTTTAACGCTGGATCAGGCTGCGGTCAAACGTTTGCGGCATGGCCAGACTGTGTTGCTAACTCCCGCATTGCTTGAGTTACTGCCGGTGGGACCGAGTGATGCAATCGCGCTTTATGACGAAAGTCAGGCGTTTATTGGTGTCGGTATGCAGGACGGCGCTGAGCTTAAAGTCCGCCGCTTGTTGAACACGGCAAATAGCTGAGATAATCCTTGTACTGCGAGCGCGCTGTGTTAGAATGCGCGCTCATTTTTGGTTGTAGGCTGGATTAGTGCCTGGCTGCAATCGTATTAATATCCTGGAGGATACTATGTCACTAACTACTGCTGAAAAAGCAAAAATTCTGGCTGACTTTGGTGCAAACGCTGCTGATTCAGGTTCAACTGAAGTACAGGTTGCTCTGCTGACTGGTTCTATCGCCAAGCTGCAACCACACTTTGCTGAACACAAGCACGACTTCCACTCACGTCGTGGTCTGCTGCGGATGGTTTCTCAGCGTCGTAAACTGCTGGACTACCTGAAGCGTTCAGACTCTGCACGTTACGCTGCACTGATCGAGCGTTTAGGTCTGCGTCGTTAATCGACCAAACCAATAAAAAGGGGCTTCTGGCCCCTTTTTGTATTTTTGCGCCGCTGAAAATCGGCTGAATTGTTATCTAAATTAGCTTCTCCACATTAAGACTATAACCCCTTCGGTTTTTTCCGGCAGCCTTCTGGCTCCGACCTATCTTTTTTTATGCTGAAACAGCTATACTGTGCCGCGCATTATCGAGCCAAAAATACACCGCGTAAAAGGCCCATCAGGCGCCCTCATCCACGCGTACAAGACAAAGGAAAAATATCAAGTGAATCCCATCGTAAAATCATTCCAGTTTGGTCAGCACACTGTCACCTTAGAAACAGGCGTTATTGCCCGTCAGGCTGACGGTGCCGTATTAGCCAGTATGGGCGACACCGCAGTGCTGGTAACTGTTGTAGGTAAAAGAGAACCAAAACCAGGTCAGGACTTCTTCCCGCTGACCGTAAACTATCAGGAAAAAATGTATGCTGCCGGTCGTATTCCTGGTGGCTTCTTCAAACGTGAAGGCCGTCCAAGCGAAGGCGAAACCTTAACTTCACGCCTGATTGACCGCCCAATCCGTCCATTATTCCCTGAAGGCTTCACCAACGAAGTTCAGGTTATCGCGACTGTTGTTTCTGTTGAGCCGGACATCCAGCCGGACATCATCTCTCTGCTTGGTACTTCTGCTGCACTGGCCATTTCTGGTATTCCGTTCAGCGGCCCACTGGGCGCTGCCCGCGTTGGTTACATCAATGACCAGTACGTACTGAACCCATCAGAAACCGATCTGAAATCAAGTAAACTGGATCTGGTTGTTGCCGGTACTGCCAACGCAGTACTGATGGTTGAATCTGAAGCCGAAGTGCTGTCAGAAGACGTGATGTTAGGCGCAGTGGTTTATGGCCATGACCAAATGCAAATCGCTATCAAAGCCATCGCTGAATTTGCCGCAGAAGCCGGTAAACCAGCCTGGAACTGGGTTGCAAAACCAACAAATGACACGCTGATCAGCAAAATTGAAACGCTGTCGACTGCCGCTGTGGGCGAAGCGTACCGTATTACCGAAAAAGCAAAACGTTACGAGCGTATCGGCGCGATCAAAGCTGAAGTATTTGCCAAAATCAAAGCTGAACTGGCTGAAGGCGAAAGTTTCAATGAAACTGAAGCTGGCGACATCTTCCACAATCTGGAATCAAAAATTGTTCGTAGCCGTATCATCGCCGGCGAGCCACGCATCGATGGTCGTGACAACGAAATGATCCGTGGTTTATCTGTGATGACTGGCTTACTGCCACGCACACACGGTTCTGCACTGTTTACCCGTGGTGAGACGCAGGCACTGGTGACTTGTACTTTAGGTACTGCCCGTGATGCGCAAACAGTAGACGATCTGCTGTCAGACAAAACCGATAACTTCCTGTTCCACTACAACTTCCCTCCGTTCTCAGTTGGCGAAACCGGCATGGTCGGTTCACCAAAACGCCGTGAAATCGGTCATGGCCGTCTGGCGAAACGTGGTGTTGCTGCAGTGATGCCAGACTTCGAAAAATTCCCGTACACAGTGCGTATGGTGTCTGAAATCACTGAATCAAACGGTTCAAGTTCAATGGCTTCGGTTTGTGGCTCTTCTCTGGCTCTGATGGATGCTGGTGTACCAATCAAAGCGTCTGTCGCGGGTATCGCGATGGGTCTGGTCAAAGAAGGCGACAACTTTGTAGTGCTGTCAGACATCCTCGGTGACGAAGACCACCTGGGCGACATGGACTTCAAAGTGGCTGGTACTACCGCTGGTATCACTGCACTGCAGATGGATATCAAGATCGAAGGTATCACCAAAGAAATCATGCAGATCGCACTGAAACAAGCCAAAGCCGCCCGTATCCATATTCTGGGCGTCATGGATTCAGCGATCAGCACGCACCGCTCAGAGCTGTCTGAGCACGCACCACGCATTTATACCTTACACATCAACCCGGAGAAAATCCGTGATGTGATCGGTAAAGGTGGCGCTGTGATCCGTCAGATCACTGAAGAATCCGGCACGACTATCGAAATCGAAGATGATGGTACCGTGAAAATTGCCGCCACTAACAGCGCTGCTGCTGGTATCGCTATCGCAAAAATCGAAGCTATTACTGCTGAGATTGAAGTCGGTGCGATCTATGACGGTGAAGTGGTACGTATTGTTGATTTCGGTGCCTTCGTCAACGTATTACCAGGTAAAGATGGTCTGGTGCACATTTCACAAATCTCTGATGAGCGCGTGAACAACGTGGCAGAACACCTGCAACTGGGTCAGAAAGTGAAAGTGAAGGTCCTGGAAGTAGACAAACAAGGCCGTGTTCGCCTGTCTATCAAAGAAGCCAACAGCAAAGCGGGCGAAGCCCATGCCGAAGCAGTTAACTAAGCTGCTGCTGGCGCCACTACTGCTTGCTGCAGTAGTGGCATTGCCTGCCTGCCAACTGGTGCCGCAAGCACCAGTTGGCATCCTCGTTGAAGATCCGCTAGAACCAGAACCTCTTGCAGCACCATTTCGCACTGAAATAGCGGTCGCCCGCATCAGCGAAATGTTACAAAATGCCAAACTGTCCGAGCCTGAACGTGCCCGCCTGCATTATGACCGCGGTGTGATGTACGACAGCGTCGGCTTGTCGGCGTTAGCGCGCTATGATTTTATGCGTGCGCTGCGTTTACAGCCTGATATGGCGGATGCCTATAATTTTATTGGGATCCAGCATACAGTGAGCGGTGATTTTGAGCAGGCCTACGATGCGTTTGATTCGGCTTTAGAGCTGGAACCTAAGTATCAGTATGCGTACCTGAATCGCGGCATTGCGTTGCAATATGATGGCAAGCTGGCTCTGGCAATCAATGATTTTCAACAGTTTCAGGCAATGAAACCGGACGATCCATATCGCAGTCTTTGGTTGTATCTGGCACAGGTCGAACAGTCCGCTCCGCAGGCGCTGGAAACTCTGGCTAAACATCAGAGCGCTTTGGATAAAAAAGCCTGGTCGTCGCAGATTGTGGCGTTTTACCTCGGCCAAATCAGCGAAGCCGATCTGTTAAAAGCAGCCAGTACCGATGTCACAGAACCACGGCAATTGGCTGAACAACTGTGCGAAGTGTACTTTTATCTGGCGCGCTGGCATGGCCTGAAGCAAAACCCGACGCAGGCAGTGGCTTATTACAAAAAGTCATTGGCAACCAATGTCTACGAGTTTGTTGAACATCGTTATGCCCGGCTGGAGATGACGCGGTTGCGCCAGGCTGTGGTCGAACAGGCAGATGATCATCAGCATGAGCCTGCAGAATCGCAGGACAGTGGCCATGCGCACTAATCAGGCGCTGTCACAACAAAAAGGCCGGCTTGCTGGCTTTTTTTTATTGCTGTTGACTGCCTGTCAGCCCAGTCAGACGGTTGTGCCCGGCGCGCTGGAGTTCGCCAAAGCGCAGCAGGCGATAGAAGCGCAGCTGCCGATTAAGGCTGGAGAACACCTTGCGGCGGCAATTCAGCAAGGCCACCCGGATGCTGCAATACAATGGCTGCGGCTGACGCAACCTGCGCAAGGTCCGCTGCAGCAGTATCAGCAGCTTCAGCAATGGCGTCAGCAGCCGCCAGATCCAGATTCTGCTGCGCTATTGGGACTTTGGCAGCAACAGGGACTGGCAACGCCACAGCTTTCGCCGGAGCCAGTTGCTGCGCAGTGTCAGCTAAACATCCAGCCGGTACTGACCTCAGCCTCGGCCATCAGTCACTGGCAGCGGTTTCGACAAGACTGGCCGACCTCCGCATTTGCCAAGTTATCCTTATGTTTTCTGCCGCCAGCCTTTGTTGATAGCCGGGCGCTGCAATGTTCTGAGCATGCTGGCAGACGAATTCAGTGCGATGCGCAGGTGCTGCAGAATATTGTCAGCAGCGGCCAAGCACAGCTGCTGATGGTCGTTGGTGGACGCGGCAATGCCAGTTTTAACAATGGTTGGCTGCAATTGCCGGAGAATTTCACGCCAGCGTTATTTCGCCACGAATTCAGTCATGCCTTGGGCTTTTTGGATGAATATGCGTTACCGGCATCTGTGGCTGCAGCGGAATGCCAGCGGACAGATTTGACGCCGAATATTCTGTTTAACGCCGCTGATATGGCGCGATATACCGCCTATTGGCAACTCACCGGCGAGCAGTTACGTTTAACGCCGGTCGCTACCTGTGACGCTGCAAAGCGGCAGGCATTTCGCGTGATTGAGGCGGATAGCCACATGCAACACTTTGAATTGCCGGTACCAGCGCTTTACATCAGATTGATGCAGCAACAATTGCAACATCCGCAGCAGGTGATGCCTGTACAGTATTATTTTGCTGCACTGGCACGCCAGCGGCAGGACATGGTGAGTTGGCGACAACTGATGCAGCAGGCAGCCGCATTTGGCTATCCGGCCGCACTAGAGGGGCTGACCGCGGCAGGGCTTAGTTCGACAGCTCGTTGAGTTCACGACTTAACAATTCAGCGTCGCCAAGATTCAGTTCAAGTAAGCGCCGCAGGTGGCTGGCGCTTTCAATATCAATACGCTCGCAGCGCAGCCCGATGGTGGTGGGGTGCAAATGTGCGATGCTGACATCCATTTCTAACACTAATTCTGACTGATCTAACTGAAATTGTAGTTGGGCATGCTCACCAACCAGCCCCTGAAATTCAGCTGGGCGTTGGATCAACGCGCCTTTTAACGACAAATCTGTCACTTGCGTGAAGAAATTCTGCCCCTGAAAACGCAGGGTCGCTTGATTGCTAAATAAAATACGGCTGAACTTACGGTTGTCCATGACAGCTCCTTGAGAAACGTTAAGAGCATAAGCTCTTTTGCTGAAAAAAAACAGGCTGTTGCGACACAGCCTGTTTCGGATCAACCCAGCAATACTAATCAGTATTAACTGATGTCTTCGCCGGCGGCTTGGCGGTCAGCATGGTAGCTGGACCGGACAAAAGGCCCGGCAGCAACATGTTTGAAGCCAAGTTCGAAGCCTATCCGTTTGATTTCTTCAAACTCTTCCGGCGGCATGTAGCGCTTGACCGGCAGGTGATGCTTACTTGGTTGCAGATATTGACCAACCGTCAGCATATCCACGTTATGGGCCCGTAAGTCTTTCATCACTTCGATGATTTCTTCGGTGGTTTCACCGAGGCCAACCATCAAACCGGATTTGGTCGACACTTCCGGATGCGCTTCTTTATAGCGACGTAATAGCTCCAGCGACCATTTGTAGTCGGCACCTGGCCGCGCCAGTTTATACAGGCGTGGTGCCGTTTCCAGATTGTGATTGAACACGTCTGGCGGCGTTTGGGTCAGGATGTCCAGCGCAGTATCCATGCGGCCGCGGAAATCTGGTACCAGCACTTCAATTTTGATCGCCGGCGTTTCACGGCGGATGGCGCTGATACAATCGGCAAAATGCTGAGCGCCACCGTCACGCAGGTCGTCGCGGTCAACCGAGGTGATCACGACATATTTCAGCTTCATATCTTTGATGGTCAGCGCCAGTTTTTCCGGCTCTTCGGCGCTCGGTGGCAGCGGACGGCCATGTGCAACGTCACAAAACGGGCAACGGCGGGTACAAATGGCGCCGAGGATCATAAAAGTCGCGGTGCCATGGTTAAAGCATTCAGTTAAATTCGGGCAGGACGCTTCTTCGCAAACGGAGTGCAGGCCGTGCTTACGCAGTGCGCCTTTGATTTCGTCGATGCGTTCAGAACTTTTCGGTAATTTGATTTTCAGCCACGACGGCTTCCGCAGCATTTCTGCAGGTTCCGTTGGCAATACTTTTACCGGAATTAACGCCATTTTGTCAGCATCACGCAGCTTGACGCCTGGTTCCATACGGGCAGTTTTGGTCATCTGTACTAAAACCCTGTTATTTCCTGAAATTCACTGACATTCAGCAGCTTTACCAGCTGTGCGGTCAGTTGTTGTTTTGCCTGCAGCATGCTGACAGGTCCGCCCAAATCTTTGCTTTGCACCATTTGCATGCCGGCATAACCACATGGATTAATCCGGGAGAATGGCGACAGATCCATATCGACGTTCAGCGCCAGACCATGAAAGGTACAGCCTTTACGTACGCGCAGCCCTAATGAGGCCACTTTTTTTTCATCAACATAGACACCGGGCGCATCGGCTTTGGCATAGGCTTTAACCTGATTGACCGCCAGCGTATCAATAATGCTTTGTTCAATCAGGTTCACCAGATGGCGGACACCCAGATTGCGGCGTTTGATATTTAACAGCACATAAGCGACCAGCTGACCCGGGCCGTGATAAGTCACCTGACCACCGCGATCCACCTGGACCACCGGAATGTCACCGGGAAACAGCAGATGCTCAGCTTTGCCGGCCTGGCCTTGAGTGAATACAGGCGGATGTTCCAGCAACCAGATCTCATCGATAGTGCTGTCATCACGCTGATCAGTAAATTGCTGCATCCGTTGCCAGGTAGAGGTGTAATCGACCTGACCCAAATCACGGATGATCAGCGCAGCAGAACCGGACAATATGCATTCCTCAGCTGAAATCGTCAAAACAGAGCCGGCGCCATTATACGGAGTGTGTCGCCGGGCGCGAGCATTACCCCACGGTTACATGACATAGCGGACCAGTTCGAGCCGGCCAAGTTCGGTATACAGCAGCTCGATATGGTCTTTGTCCCGCACCGTCACCGAGACCGATACTGAATGGTAATTGCCTTTACTGGATGGTTTGATCGTTGGGGCATAGTCATTGGCACCAGCATGTTGCTGCAGGGCAGCAATGACCTGCGTCACTAAATCTTCGTGCGCCACACCCAGAACCTTAAACGTAAAGGCACAGGGAAACTCCAGATATTCGTCAAATTTGGTATCTTTCACCACTGTGACCATTGCATACCTCCGCGAAGCTGTGTTGCACAGCAAAAAAACCGGGCCTTATTCTAACAAAAAGTCCCGGGCTGTGCCGGGACTTTCTGCATAACGCTGTTATTGAGACCGCGTTTATTGCAGTTGCATCTTCACATAATCGACGAGGCGGCCAAAAATACCTGCCTGTTCAATATCTTCCAGTGCCACCAGCGGATATTCAGCAATATCGGCTTCGTTGAGTTTCAGGTACACAGTGCCGACCACCTGGCCTTTGGCGATAGGCGCGACCAACTGTTGGCTCAATTTAAAATCGGCTTTGATGTTTTTACGCTGGCCACGTTGTAAGGTGATCGGCGTTTCAGACAAGACACCCAGGCTGATCATTTCTTTGCTGCCTTGCCAGACCCGTTGCGAAGCAAACTCTTCACCGGCCTTGTATGGCGAAAAGGTTTCGAAGAAACGGAAGCCATAGGTCAGCAGTTTTTTGTTTTCGGCTTCGCGGGTTTTGGCACTGTCGGTGCCCATCACGACGGAAATCAGTCGCATGCCGTCTTTGGTGGCAGAGGTAACCAGACTATAGCCGGCTTCTGAGGTGTGACCGGTTTTAATGCCGTCAACGTTCAGACTCTTGTCCCACAGCAGGCCATTGCGGTTATATTGCTTGATACCGTTAAACACATATTCTTTTTCTGCATAGATTTTGTATTCTTCCGGCACGTCACGGATTAAGGCCACGGATAACTTTGCCATATCGCGTGGTGTTGTTTTCAGCTCAGGGTCCGGGTAACCGTGTGAGTTGGTAAAATGTGAACTTTCCATGCCCAGACGTTTAGCGTGTGCATTCATCAGCTCCGCGAATGCGCCTTCAGTACCGGCGATATGTTCAGCCATCGCCACACAGGCATCGTTACCGGACTGGATAATAATGCCGCGGTTCAAATCTTCCACTGAAATGGTTTTACCGACTTCGATAAACATCTTTGATGAGTCGGTATATTTTTTCGCCCAGGCATTTTCGCTGATAGTGACCTGATCAGTTGGCTTCACATTGCCATTTTTAATTTCAGTGCCGATGACATAGCTTGTCATCATTTTGGTCAGACTGGCTGGCGCTAAGGATGCATCAGCATTGCCTTCCGCCAGTACCTTACCGGTATGAAAATCAATCAGGATATAACCCTTGGCATTGACTTCCGGCGCGGTAGGGGTGATTTGCACGGCCTGGCTATGGGCAAAAAAACTAAAGCAGCTCAGGCTGCTGGCAAGTAAAAGACGACGATACTGATTCATGAGACTCTTTCTTATTGTGCTAACAGGTTAATTTCCGGCAGCTTTTCAGCTGCATAAATTTTTATTGGTGAAGTATGCCTGCGGATACTCACCGGAACGCACAGTGTCCAGTACATGCTGTGCATTATTTTGTAACGGACCGGCCAGCAGCCGGAACAAACCATTCACTGTTTCAATTGCTGTAGGTACGGACAACTGCTGCTGCAATTCGTTCCCGAGCCGCTGTACTTTGGCCTTGTCGCTACTGGCGAGCAGCTGGATATAGCAGCCATCGGCACTTGAGGCCGTAGCAAGCTGCGGGCGGCTCTCGGCGGTATTGCGCGCCTGAGCCGGTGTGTTCCGGGTTGGCGTGACTTGGCTGGGGGCACTTGGTGCAGCGACCGTGGCAGTTCCTGCCGGGTTATAAGGTCGCTCGACAAATTCATTACTGCTGCGGCTGGGTCGTTCGCTGGGCGTCACTGGCTGGTATGGAATATCTGGCAGCTTAGCGATCGGGGTGGCAAAACTTTCCTGCGATGCCATCGCCGGTGACGAGATTAATTCCAGCTTGACCCGACCGGTACCACCCGGGAATATGCCCAGTTTGTATGCTGCAGAATAAGACAAATCGATAATGCGGTTGTCATGAAACGGCCCGCGATCATTGACCCGCACAATAGCCGTCCGGTAATTGTCGAGGTTGGTCACCCGCACATACGACGGTAGTGGCAGGGTTTTATGCGCCGCAGTCATCGAAAATACATTGTAGACTTCGCCGTTTGACGTCAAATGGCCATGGAACTTACTGCCATACCAGCTTGCGACACCTTCTTCTTCGTACTGCAGAATATCGGTGCGAGGTGAATAATTCACGCCATAAATATTGTATGGCTTATTGCCGCCGCGGCTTAAGCCTTCGACCGTTGGCTCCGGGTCACGCAGTTCGTCTTCAGTGGGTAAACGCAGTGGAATACTGTCTTTGTCCTGTGAATAACGGCCAGCGTTCGGGTCCATGTTGTCGCGTAGGCCAGAGTCAGATTGTTCAGGTGCACTGGAACAGGCGCTGAGCAATACCGCGAACGCAATGACGGAAATTTTTTTGCCGCAAAAGGGCAGGGAGAAAAAAACAGGACTGTGCTTCATGATTGTTTTGCTAACATCCGTTTGTGGGTACTGATCGACATCAGAATGCCAAAGCCGGCTAATAGGGTTACCAGCGATGTGCCGCCGTAACTAATCAATGGCAGGGGCACACCGACCACCGGCAGGATACCAGATACCATACCGATATTGACAAACACATAGACAAAAAACGTCAGAGTAATGCTGCCGGCGAGAAATTTACTGTAATTGTCCTGCGCTTGGCTGGCGATAATCAGACCACGGGCCAGAATAAACAGATAAATCGCCATTAACACCAACACGCCCATCAGACCAAACTCTTCGGAATAAACCGCAAAAATAAAGTCAGTATGCCGCTCCGGCAAAAACTCTAACTGTGACTGTGTGCCATGCAGCCAGCCTTTGCCCTCAAAACCGCCAGAGCCAATCGCAATTTTAGACTGAATGATGTGATAGCCTTTACCAAGCGGGTCCCGCTCTTCATCCAGCAGAGTCAGGACACGCTGACGCTGATAATCATGCATCAGAAAGGTCCAGAGAATTGGGATAAAACCAGCCAGAAGGCCGGTGATAACGCCGATAATTTTCCAGCTCATACCGCTTAAAAACACCACAAAAATACCCGCAACTGCAACCAAAATTGAGGTGCCAAGATCAGGTTGTTTGGCGATAAGCAAAGTTGGCACCAAGCAAATAACAAAACCGGCGACGACGTCGCGGGTACGAGGCGGAATGGTCTTACTCGCCATATACCAAGCGACCGCCATCGGCAGCGCTAATTTCATGATTTCAGAGGGTTGAAATTTGGTAAAGCCCAAATCCAACCAGCGGGTAGCCCCTTTGGCGGTATAACCAAAAAACTCAACCAACACTAATAAAACTACGCCTGAAATATAAAGCGGTACCGACCAATGTAGATAAGTTTTAGGATTGATTTGGGCCAGACCAAACATGACCAGCAGGGCAAAACCAAGTCGGGCGGCCTGCGCTTCCAGCATGTACAGGTCCTGACCATCGGCACTGTACAGCGTGACCAATCCCACCAGAATAAGCACTATGATACCGCACAATAACGGGCCATCGAGATGCCAGCGTTCAAACCGAGTTTTGGCTTCTTGTATCGAGCTATTCATTGTCTGCCTCCGCCACTTTGGATCGGCGTGATCGTTGTTTGCACCGGTGGCTGATTGCCCTGATTTTGCTCTTCGTCATCGATTAACTGCGGTGCCGGCAGGTCTTCAGGTTCCGGCGTGACAATGACAGGCGCAGCATTCTGCGGCTGGCTGCGGGCTGGTGAATTTTCAACGTTTTCGTCGATGACCGGGGCCGGTGCAACAGAAGTACCAGCTTCTGCTGACACAGGTTTTGTCGTTGCTGCCTGCGCTTTTGCTGCTTCCCGTTCTTTTTCGGCTTTCTCCCGAGCCGCCTGTTCGGCATAACGTTGTTCGCGTGCGACCATCGCCAGCGCACGCTCGGTTTGCACTTTTTGTATAGTCGCGCGGTCTGGCAACTGAGGTGTGTTGTATTGCTCGGAGAAATAGTAGTCCATCAGCTGACGGGCCACAGGCGCAGCATTGGTGCCACCGCCGCCACTGGCGACGTTTTCAACAATGACCGAAATGACAATTTCCGGTTTGTCATGCGGTGCATAACCAACAAACAATGCATTATCGCGATGACGTTCACTGATGTTGGTGGCTTTGTATTTCACGCCGGCGGCGATGTTAATCACTTGCGCCGTGCCGGTTTTACCACCCACAGTGTAAGGGACCCCGATAAAGGCGCCACGCGCGGTGCCGCCTTCCTGATGTGCTGTGCGGTACATCGCTTCACGTGCGATAGCCCAGTTTTGTGGGTTCACCACTTCAATCACTTGTTCCAACGGTTTTAACAGCGAGGTTTTTTGTTCAGTGTTACGGAAACTTTCGCCAAGACGCGGTGTGACACGGGCACCGTCGTTAATCAGTGTCGCAGTGGTCAATGCAATTTGTAGTGGGGTAGACTGCCAATACCCCTGTCCGATACCGATGTTGATCGTATCGCCAGGGCCCCAGTTTTGTTTGCGCCGGACTTTTTTCCACTCGCGGCTTGGCATCAGGCCGGACGTTTCTTCGCCGATATCAATACCGGATAAATGGCCGTAGCCGGCTTTTTGCATAAAGTCGGAGATACGATCGACACCCATTTTGTAAGCTAAATCATAAAAATAGGTATCACAGCTTTTGATAATGCCGGTGTACACGTCGACATAACCAGGGCCATATTTGACATGGTCACGCCAGGGCCGGCTGACTTTTGGTAAACGATAAAACCCAGGATCGGGGACACGGGTATGCTCGGTGACGATACCAGCTTCCAGACCCGCGACAGCCATCAGCGG
>JAIXSW010000269.1 GCA_027484495.1 Gammaproteobacteria bacterium | reverse complement strand
CCGGGGCAACGCTGGCTAACACATGGGCCAGCTGGCCCTGACTGGCAAATAGCGGCAGAGGCACGAATAACTGTTGGCTGTGCAGACAGGCGATATCTAACAATACCCAGTCCAGACTGGTGTCAGCCCACAACACTAAACGCCGGGCCGACAGGTCTTGCAACAGTTGCTGCCACTCCAGCACTGCGGCTGCGATGGCGGTTTGATCCAGGGATTGCCCGCTGACTAAATCGGTCAACCGGGCGCCGGCAGGAATATTCAACTTCATCAGACAGCTCCTAATGACCGGCTTGTTCAGACAGGCTGGCGCCTGCGCTTTGCAGCAGCGGCAGAAACCCGCTCAGCATTTGTTGCAGTTGTGGTTTTGCCATAATCAGCTGATAAGCCGCAGTTAAATCCAGCTGGCAGACTTGCGGATGACGCTGGTAATAGCTGCCCCAATCGGCGGCGGCATCGCCTAACCGGCTAGGGTCGCCCTCCGCCAGCACGTTCAACTGCAGGCCATGACGGCTTAACATCGACATCACCGTTGGCGTGGCGCAGCACACCAGATGACGGTAACCCTGTTGATACAGAGCTACGGCCATCGCGATAAACAGCAATAAGGTTTGTTGACGGCCGCTGGCGTACAGATTGCCAATCTCGGCAACCTGCGCACGCTGGGTCTGAATGCCGGCGCCGGCCAGCACTGTGCAGATATCCGCATCGAGGTATTGTTCCACAAACAAACGTGGCGCCAGACCGCTGCGAATGCCCAGCACCGCCTGCCACTGACCATGCAGCGTGACGGCCAGTAAATGCGGCATAAATTGGCTGATATGGGCGTCATAGGCGGCCGCAAAGCCACCGGCGATAAATTGTTCCAGACTGTGGCGATCGGTGTGATTGCGGTCACACCACTGCAGTTGTGCAGATTGTGTGTCAGTCGCAACGCCAGGCTGGCAATCTTTGTAAGCCAGTGGCGGCAGGTATTCAACCGGGGATAGAGTTACAGCAGCAGTCATTTCAACCTCTCCACAGGTTTTCTCTGATGTTGCTGATTCTGGCGGGGGAAACTTAAAGCAACCTTAAGGCTAATTAAGGTTGCGATTTTTATAGCTGAACTAAATTAATCTATTGAAATATATATAATTATTTTTATGATTATTTTGGCATCGGCGAAGATTAACCACCAAAAATTAACTGCCAGAACGACGGCGATCTTTCTTTGTGATACTGTTTTTTCAGACTATCGACTTCGCTCAGCAGTTGTTTGGCGGTTGCCAGATCTTGTTTGGCTAAGGCGCCTTGCACCAGGCTCAGCTGCGCGGCCACTTTGTCGAGCCCTTGCTGGAATACCACCTGCTTCTCAGGGGTAAACTGATAAGCCTGCACCGACGCAACCAGTTCGGTCATCGCCAGCACTTTTTCCTGCATCACCGGCACATCAGTCGCCTGCATCGCCTCCTTGAAATTAAAGCCAATTTTTTTCATCGTCGCTTCAACATCGGTGGTCGCTGCCACAGCAGCCGCAACCGGTTCTTCCGAGCGCACCAACGTCGGTTGCAACGCAAGACCCACTATCAACACCGAGGCTACAGAAATTAAAGACACCAGTTTCATCATCACTACTCCAGAAAAAGACCGGCGCAGTCTACCACAGCCGGTCAGCAATGTTGCCTCAGACTGTTGGATTGGCTAGACTACGGCGGTTTTTTCCGAAGTTAAAATAAGTGAGAGAGCAGCCATGGGCGCGCAATGGAAATCCAAACACAAAGCTGATGCCTCCGCGGCAAAAGGCAAACTTTTTACCAAACTGGCGAAAGAAGTCATGGTTGCAGCGCGCAACGGCGCTGATCCGGCAATGAATTCCAAATTGCGCATGGCGATTGAAGCCTCACGCAAAGCGTCAATGCCAAAAGAAACACTGGAGCGCGCCATCAAAAAAGGCGCTGGTCTGCTCGATGGCCCGGTGAACTACGAACATATCGTTTATGAAGGTTTCGCGCCGCATCAGGTGCCGCTGATTGTCGAATGTCTGACTGACAACAAAAACCGCTCCGCGCAAAGTATCCGCGTGTTATTCCGTAAAGGTCAGTTGGGCTCTTCTGGTTCAGTATCATGGGATTTCAAGCGTTTAGGTCAGATTGACGCCTCTCCTGCCTCTGCAGACGCCGATATCGAAATGGCCGCGATTGAAGCCGGTGCCCAAGATTTTGAAGCCGGTGAAGAAGGCGATGCGGTGTTTTACACCGAACCAACCGATCTGGATTTAGTCGCCAAAGCGCTGCCGGAATTTGGTTTTACCGTGTCTGCCGCCAAACTGATTTATAAACCGAATAACCCGGTCAGTATGGCATCGCTGTCAGCAGAAGCCTTGGCTGAAGTCGAACACTTCCTTGAAGCAATTGAAGATGACGATGACGTCCAGCACGTCTACGTCGGTCTGGCTGAATAATTCAGTTTGGATCCTTGAAACAGAAAGCCGGCGCAAGCCGGCTTTTTTATTGCGCTGTCGCACAGATAGCGCCTGCGATTTGTGAAACTATTGACATAGCGCCGACAAAACATATGATAAAACAGATATACGCCTATCCAGATATAATCAATTTACCGATCAGTTGCTGAGGCAATCTATGCAACCTGTTGAATTTTTTAAATTACTTGCCGATGAAACCCGGCTGCATACATTGTTGCTGCTAGCACAGGAAGGTGAACTTTGTGTCTGTGAGCTGACCACCGCACTGGCGCAAACTCAGCCCAAAATATCCCGCCACCTGGCTATGTTACGAAAATCACAGCTGTTACTGGACCGCCGTCAGGGCCAGTGGGTGTTTTACCGGCTCAACCCAGCGTTGCCGGGCTGGGCACTGACAGCCATCGAACAGACCCGTGCCGGCCATCAGGTTTTACTACAACCGCTGCTTGGTAACTTAAACGCCATGGGCGATCGACCAGAACGCGCCAGCAGCTGCTGTGCCTGAATGCGGCGCTTCAACCCCGCCCCCCTGTAGGAGAATTGTCATGCACCACCCTTTTGACGAACTGCTGATTAATCCCGGCACCGGCGCGACCGCCGCCCTGCTGTTTACCCCCTGCCCCGGCACAAAAGGTGTCACGCTGGCAACAGCATTGACTGAACTG
>JAIXSW010000385.1 GCA_027484495.1 Gammaproteobacteria bacterium | reverse complement strand
CGACAGCACGCATTGAAGAAGAAGTCATAGATCGGGCGATCCGGCCCAAGTCGCTGGCCGATTACACCGGTCAGGACCATGTGCGGGCACAAATGGCGATTTTTATCGAAGCGGCACGGGGCAGAGCAGAGCCCCTGGATCATTTACTTATCTTCGGTCCACCTGGTTTAGGTAAAACCACGCTGGCGATGATTGTCGCCAATGAAATGGGCGTAAATATCAAACAAACGTCTGGACCTGTGCTGGAAAAAGCTGGCGATTTAGCTGCACTGTTAACCAATCTCGAACCCAATGATGTGCTGTTTATTGACGAGATCCATCGGTTAAGCCCGGTGGTTGAGGAGATCCTGTACCCGGCGATGGAAGATTATCAGCTGGATATCATGATTGGCGAAGGACCGGCGGCACGCTCGATTAAGTTGGATTTGCCGCCTTTTACGCTGGTTGGCGCCACTACGCGTGCCGGCGCTTTGACTTCCCCGCTGCGGGACCGTTTCGGTATCGTGCAGCGGCTGGAGTTTTATAAGACGGAAGAGCTAGCCACTATCGTGCAGCGTTCTGCTGATTTTTTGAATTTACCGCTGGATCTGGCCGCTGCGACAGAGATCGCCAGGCGTTCACGGGGCACGCCGCGTATTGCAAACCGCTTGTTGCGCCGGGTGCGCGACTACGCGCAAGTGAAATCACAGGGCAAGGTTGATGTGGATATTGCCAATCAGGCGCTGTTGATGGTTGATGTTGACGCACATGGCTTTGATTACATGGACCGCAAGCTGATGCTGGCGATCATCGAGAAGTTTATGGGCGGGCCGGTCGGCCTCGATAACCTGGCAGCGGCGATTGGCGAAGAAAAAGAAACTATTGAAGATGTGATTGAGCCTTACCTGATCCAGCAAGGTTTTATTCAGCGCACGCCACGCGGCCGCATTGTGTCGGCGCACGCCTACCGTCATTTTGGTTTTGATCTGCCAAAGCAAGACACCTGAACAGGTTCTGAGACGCTGCTGTGGCATCGCAGCGGCAATGTATTGCCATTTGATTTGCTGAATTTCAGACAAAAAAAACCCGCTCAGGGAGCGGGCAATGCAACAAGTTGAAGTAAGACTTCAAAAAATCCAGGGAACATGTTGAGCAACCCGGCAGATGGAACATCTACCCAATCGCTCTGTGAACTTCACTACAATCCAAAACCCTCGGTCTGGACCGTTGCGCTAGTGGAGAACACGCTGCGCATTCTAGAGATTTAGAATATTTACTTCAAACTAGAAAAATTGCCTCAACCAATTAGAATAACTAATGCGAATATTCATGCAGAATTCATGAATATTAAGTTGTAATAATTAAAAGCTAGTTGTAACGCGACTTGCGAGACATGTTGAAATTGGTAAGACCAATGCTTGCATTAATAAAAGTACTGTTTATGATGTGGGCAGAAATTTGCCGCCTGTCGTTCAAATCAGGCGATTCATCGAGGATTCAGGAACTTTCGCTGAATCTGCATGGACTGAGTACAACCAACGGTAGCCGGCTTTTGTCAGTTCTGAAATTTTTTTACAAATGCCGACAGTGCGCTGTTGAGTTAAACACGGGTGTCCAATATCATAGCGCCCAAATTTCTAGCCTTTTTCAGATGTTCAGAGGTGTTTCCCGGTGGCAGGCCAGCTTTCAGTCCTAAGTCTTATTCTCGAAGCCAGTATCGTTGTAAAAATCGTCATGTTGATACTGATGACCGCTTCTATTGTGTCTTGGGCCATGATCATTCAGCGCAATAAAGCGTTGAGCCAGGCGCTGGAAGAAAGCAAAAAATTTGAGGACCGATTCTGGTCCGGAATCGACTTATCCAAACTCTATAACGAAGTCAGTGCACGAGCCAGCGTGACGGGGATGGAATCTCTGTTCAAAGCCGGGTTCAAAGAGTTTGCCCGTTTACACAAGACCTCAGCACGCTCACCAGGTGCAGTGATGGAAGGAACGCAGCGCGCAATGCGTGTAGGGCTTTCCCGTGAAGTTGAACGTCTGGAAGCGCATTTACCATTTTTAGCGACAGTTGGCTCGATCAGTCCTTACATCGGTTTGTTTGGTACCGTTTGGGGGATCATGAACGCGTTTATGGCACTGGGGGCGGTACAACAGGCCACGTTGGCGATGGTAGCGCCGCCAATCGCGGAAGCGTTGATCGCAACAGCTATTGGTTTGTTTGCGGCGATCCCGGCCGTTATTGCATACAACAAATTCTCTCATAGCGTCGAACAGCTGGAAAATTCTTACGCGAACTTTGTTGAAGAGTTCTCTAATATCCTGCACCGCCAGGCTGTCAGCAGCGGAGACAGTCACTGATGTACGTGCGTAAAAAACGCCGGATGGTGGCGGAGATTAACGTAGTCCCGTATATCGACGTCATGTTGGTGTTGATGGTTATCTTTATGGTCACGACACCGATCATCACGCAGGGCGTGAAAGTCGAGCTGCCGAAATCGAAGGCAGAACCGATCGAACAGATGAAAGACAATAAAACGCCTATTGTGGCGACTATTGACGAAGCAGGACTGTATTACTTCGAAAAAGACAGTGTGCAGAAAGGCCCGTTTAATGCGGAAGCGTTGCAGGCGGAAGTCATGAGCACTCTGACGATTGAGCCTGGTACTCAGGTCATTATCAAAGCCGATGGCCGGGTTGATTACAACTCAGTGATCCATTTACTCAACATGTTGAAAGAAGCTGGCGCCCCTGCAGTCGGACTGATGACTGAAGACGTGGAGTCTAAGTAAGATGGAACCAGCGTTTAAAAAGGCGCTGCAGATATCAGCGTCTCTTCATCTTGCATTGTTGTTGGCGATGTTTATCAATTTCAGCTTTTTTGATAAACATGAGGTGATTGAGGTGCCATTGTATGCGGCGTCAAATGCACCTCTGCAGGCCAGTGTGGTTGAAAATCCCAATCTGAAAGAAGCTGACAAGCCCACTCGCACAAAGCCTGAACCAAAAAAAGAACCGCCAAAACCTGAACCAAAACCTGAGCCGGAAGAAGATCCGCAGGAAGAACTGCAAAAACAGGAAGAAGAGCGGAAAATTCAGGAACAGAAAGAGATTCAGGTCAAGAAGAAACAGGAAGAAGCCAAAAAGAAAAAAGAAGAAGCTGATCTGGCGTTGAAGAAGAAAAAAGAGAAAGAGAAGCTCGATAAGCAGAAAAAAGAAGAAGAACGTAAAAAAGAGCTGGCTGAAAAGAAGAAAAAAGAAGAATTAGCGAAAAAGAAAAAAGAAGAAGATCTGAAGAAAAAGAAAGAAGCAGAAGCGAAGAAAAAAGCAGAAGCACTGAAGAAGAAAAAAGCAGAAGAGAAAAAGCGCAAACAAGAACTGGATAAAATCGCAGACGAAATGATGCAGGAAGACGAGTTAGCGGAAGAGGCTGACGAAGCTCGTCGGGCTGCTCGGCAAGGTCAATTGTTGACCGAGAAGCAGCGTTATGTTGCGATGATCGTTGAGCGGGTGCGTCAGAGCTGGTTTACTGACGACACGATGAATGGCAAAGAATGCGTCATCGAGCTCAAGTTAGCCAGCAACGGGTTTGTGACAAGCTTGAATGTGGTTGGTGGTGATGCAGGTGTTTGTAATGCTGCTGTCAATGCCATTAATCGGGTTGGTCGTTTCCCGATGCCGGAAGATCCTGAGTTAAATCAGCAATTCCGTGAATTGAAATTACCGTTTAAGAAATAACACAGAGACGAGACTATATGAATTTCAGATGGATAACGAAGTCAGTGATTGTTGCTGCGGCATTAATCGCCAGCTGTGCTCAGGCTTCATTGGAAATTATTATTACCGAAGGTGTCGACAGCGCCCGCCCTGTGGCTATTGTACCTTTTGCTTTTGTCGGAGCGACCAAACCGAATCAGGATATTGGTCAAATCGTGTCAGCCGACTTGATGCGAAGCGGTAAATTTAATCCGATCAATGCGATGCGGATGCCACAGCAGCCGCAAAATAGCAGCCAATTCAACGCTGCCGCATGGGACCGCACTGGTGTTGAAGCCGTAGTCATGGGCACTATTAAAGAGGTCGGGATGGATCGCTACACTATTAGCTACGAGCTGGTAGATGTAGTCAAAGCAAAAGGCGGTGTCGGTCAACCAATGATGAACGCCGCAGGCCGAATCGTTGGCGGCAGTAACCATATTTTGCATGCCAGTGAAATCACCATTACCGGTAAACAATTCCGCCAGTATGCCCACCGGATGAGCGATGTCATTTACGAAAAACTAACTGGTGAGCGCGGCGCATTTTCAACAAAAATCGCTTACGTTCTGGTCCGAGATCGTCAGGAATATCGTTATCAGTTGGTCGTCGCAGATTATGATGGCGAGAATGAGCAGGTATTATTACGCGCGAAAGAGCCATTAATGTCACCGAGCTGGTCACCAGATGGTACAAAATTAGCTTACGTCACCTTTGAAAGGAAACAATCTCAGATTTATATTCAGGATGTCTATACTGCGCGTCGTAGTATCCTGACGTCTTTTAAAGGGATTAATGGCTCACCTGTGTGGTCACCGGATGGACGTAAAATGGCGATGACATTGTCAAAAGATGGCAATTCAGAGATTTACGTGATGGATATTGCCTCCAAAGCGTTAACGAAAGTTGCGCCGCACCGTGCAATTGATGTAGAACCTACTTGGGCGCCTGATGGAAAAAGCATTTTATTTTCTTCAGAGCGCGGCGGCCGCCCACAACTTTATTCTGTGGAACTGGGGTCAAACCAGGTTTCTAGGGTTACTTTTGAGGGTGAAATGAACTTGGCAGGCAAATATACGCCAAATGGTCAAGCAATAGTTATGGTAAACCGGACAAACGGTCAGTATAATATCGCCCGCATGGATAGAACTACTAAGTTTATGCAAGTGCTGACTCGGACCTATTTGGACGAGTCACCGAGCATTGCGCCGAATGGCTCAATGATTATCTATAGTACTTTGCATGGTAGTAATACCCAAGTACTGGCACTGGTGTCTATGGATGGTCGCTTTAAAGCAAGGTTGCCAGCTACCAATGGTCGGGTAAAATCCCCGGCCTGGTCGCCGTTTTTATAAAATACAAAAATTTGGTTAAATCGTAATACTAAGGACAACATCATGAACTTAAATAAAGTTTTAAAAGGTTTGTTAGTTGCTGTGCCAGTGCTGACTTTAGCTGCATGTAGCTCTAACAATGAAACTGACGCTGGCGATGCAAATGCAAATGCTAACCAAGCAGTAGTTGCAGACCAAGGTCTGAGCGATGCTGAACAACTGCGTCAGCAGTTAGAAGCTCTGCGTCAGCAAAACACTATCTACTTCGACTTCGACAAGTCTGATATCCGTTCTGAATTCGCTTCAGTTCTGGATGCACACGCTGCATTCCTGCGTGCTCGCACAACTATCTCTGTAACTATCGAAGGTCACACTGATGCACGCGGTACTCCAGAGTACAACATCGCACTGGGCGAGCGTCGTGGTCAATCAGTTCAGAAATACCTGGAAAACCTGGGTGTTGCTGCTGGTCAGATGTCAGTAGTGAGCTACGGTGAAGAAAAACCAGTTGATGCTGGCAACACCGAAGAGTCATTCGCTAAAAACCGTCGCGCTGTTCTGGTTTACTAATTTAAGTTGTGAGTTTGCATGACCGTTAAGACGTCGTTTGTTACTGCATTAACATTGTTTGCAACCGCTGTGGTTGCAGATCCTGCTCCTGTAGCAGATCTCAGTCGCAGCAGTGCTCAGGGTATTTCCACACAGACAGCTGTACGCAGCGGGTCAGTTTCGGAGCGGCTTGCTGCTTTAGAGCGTGTGGTTGAGGCCAGAGCAGCAGCTCAGCTTTCAATGCAGCAACAGCTCGAGACTTTATTAACTGAAGTCAGTGAGTTACGCGGGACGACGGAAGAGCACTCATACAAATTAGAACAGATATTACAGCAGCAGCGGGATATCTATCAGGAAATTGACCGCCGACTGGGTGGGGCTGCAGCGGGTACAACGTCTTCACAGACGACTGGCCCTGCGCAACAACCAGAAGCCGTAGTGCCGGCGGGCAATCCTGCAGCCGTTGTAGCAGCCGATGAGGCTGCTGCAGCGGAATCTGCAGTACCAACACCCCAGCCAGTCTCGGGTGGTGCATTAAACGAAGCGCAGGCCTATGAGCAGGCGATCAATTATGTGGTGAAAGACCGCAACTATACTGCGGCAATTCCTGCATTCGAAGAATTTATCCAGAATTATCCGAACTCTGAATACACCTCGACTTCTCATTATTGGTTAGGGCAGCTGTATTACCAGAAAAATGAATTCGCAAAAGCCAAAACGCATTATGAGCGTGTGGTAAAACAATTCCCGAACTCCAGTAAAGTTCCGGATGCATTATTGAAGCTTGGTTTAGTCGCTGATAAGCAGAATGATGCTGCAGCCGCAAAGAAATACTACAACCAACTTATAAAAAGTTTTCCAAAATCTAAGGCTGCAGCAACTGCAAAAGCCAAATTGGAATCCCGTTAAAACCGCCATAGCGCGGTTTTTTCTTATCTGCAAACCCGAACTCTGCCAGTCGCCCCGATCTATTCCTTTACCTGAATGCTGTTTTTTTCAGCACTGCTGAACGCTCTGCATTGACGATACAATATTGTATCCACAGACCAGAACAGTTACTTCTTCGCCATAGTGCCGGACTTTTAAGCAGTCAGTGCGCGAAAACGATGTTTTTGCCAGATTTTGGTTGCACTGCGCGCGTAAATAAGTAAGATATGCGTCCTCGAGAGGGGTCATTAGCTCAGCTGGTAGAGCAGCGGACTTTTAATCCGTTGGTCGATGGTTCAAATCCATCATGACCCACCAACTTTCGAACCACCGAATTGCCAAGCCTGCACGTGTTTCTCTGCCATAAAGCTGTGTATAATACGCCACCTTTTTCTGCCCGGAGTTTATCCGCATGAATCAAGCGCTGCATTTTAACGAACTCGATTTTGTCTTCCCGAAAAAGCCTGTGCCACTGTCTATCGATGACAAGCAAGCATACAAGGCCCGGATTAAAACCCTGTTACAGCAAAAAGACGCCGTACTGGTCGCACACTATTACACGGACCCGGAAATTCAGGCCTTAGCTGAAGAGACCGGCGGTTGTGTTTCTGACTCACTTGAAATGGCTCGTTTTGGTAATGCGCATCCGGCAAAAACACTGATTGTGGCCGGCGTTAAATTCATGGGTGAAACCGCCAAAATCCTGAACCCGGAAAAAACTGTGTTGATGCCGACGCTGGACGCAACCTGTTCACTTGATCTGGGTTGTCCGGCTGATGCATTTGCAGCGTTCTGTGATGCTCACCCGGACCGCGTCGTTGTGGTGTATGCCAATACATCTGCTGCCGTCAAAGCTCGTGCCGACTGGGTGGTGACTTCTTCCATCGCGCTGGATGTGGTTGAACATCTCGACAGCGAAGGCAAAAAAATCTTATGGGGACCTGACCGCCATTTAGGCGCATACGTGCAAACCCAAACCGGAGCTGATATGGTCCTGTGGCAGGGCGCCTGTATCGTGCACGACGAATTCAAGGCCAATGCTTTGGTTGAACTGAAGAAGCAGTACCCGGACGCGGCTGTGCTGGTACATCCTGAGTCCCCGGCCAATGTAGTTGATCTGGCCGATGCGGTAGGT
>JAIXSW010000244.1 GCA_027484495.1 Gammaproteobacteria bacterium | reverse complement strand
CGGCCTTTATGGTCAGTGCTGGCGACAGCCGCCGCGGTGCTGGGCGGCACCTTTGGCACAGTCTTGTTGTTATTGCGCTTGCCGCTGGCAACGCCACTACTACTGGTGTCTCTGGTTGGGGTCGTGCTGCAGGACATCAGTTTTGCGCTGGATCCAGCTGCCCGCGCTTTGGTAGATCAGACCGTGATCATTCTGCAAGGTTTAGTGCTGTTGACTGCTGTAGCTTTGCTGTATCTGGCACGAATGGCCGGTCAACGCGGCTGGCTGAAAACCGGCTGAGCGGCTAACCGGCTGCGGCGGGCGGGCGGACGCCGATCGTCGATTTTGTTATGCTCCGGTTTTTGCTGCAACCGGAGCTTTTATGCAGTCTGTGATCGAATTTATCCTCGAATTGGATAAGCTCAAAACCGTGACCCGCAAAACCAAAACCCTGCACAGTGATCGCTATGAAAATTCAGCCGAGCACAGCTGGCAAATTGCCATGCTGGCATGGTCATTAGCCCCATATGCGCCGCCGGCGACCGATATTCATCAGGTCATTAAATTACTATTGGTGCATGACATCGGTGAAATCGATACCGGCGATACCATTGTCTACGCCAATGCTGACTGGACCGCACTCAAAGCCGAAGAATTAGTCGCGGTGCAGCGGATCTTTGGCTTGTTACCGGCCAACCAAGCTGCAGAGCTGTTGGCGTTATGGCACGAATTTGAAGCTGGCGCGAGCATCGAAGCGCAATTTGCCCATGCTTGTGACCGTGCTATGCCGGTTTTATTAAATCTGGCTAATAACGGCCAGAGCTGGCGCGAAAACGGCATCAGCTATGCTCGGGTAGTCGAGCGCATCGAAGCGCCTATCAGGCAAGGCTGTCCTGCCTTGTGGCACTATCTGTGTGGCAAACTGGCCGAGGCAGAACAGGCTGGTTGGTTTGGTAATGAAAACACCGTGTAAACAGATCTTTTCTTTACCGGCCATTTTGCCTATAGTCGTTTTGTTGAAGCGCTAGAAGCGTCTGGCAGATGAAATATTTTGACGTCTGCCAACGCGGTGTCGTCGCCTGACATAAGGACATGCCATGAAATATCGTATCGAACAGAAAATCCTCAGCCTCACCGACAGTTTTGACATCGATGATGAGGACGGCAGGCTCGCTTTTTCCGTTAAAGGCAAATTCTTCAGTTTCTCCAGCAGCCAGACCATGTACGATTTGGCGGACCGCGAAGTACTGAAAATCAAACGTAAATATCTGACCATCCTGCCGGCTTGCCGCCTGGTATCGCCTTCGGGCGACGAATGGTTGGTGCGCAAAAAATTCTGGCCATTCTGGCGCGCGGCGTTTTCGGTGCAAACGCCCCAAGGCACTTTAGACATTGACGGTAATCTGTGGCAACGCGAATATCGCATTACTCAAGGCGATCAATTACTGGCGCGGGTATCCAAAGCCTGGTTTAGCTGGTCCGACAGTTATGGTGTGGAGATCTATCGCTCTGATGTCGCCATCCAGCTGCTGGGGACAGTCATCGTGATCGACCGCATCCAGCATGCCGGGACCAATTCGGTGTTAAGCGACGATTAAGACTTTTGGCGGGGCTCACTCACGGCTTTCACAGGCCGCGCCATACCTAAATCGCCATTAGAGGCACCCAAAGTATTTCAGTATTCTAATACGCGGAAATATCGGCGTAGAGAAATCGTTGGTGTAGGTAAATATCTATCTTTGCGCTACTGATTATGATCGGCCCGGTACCTCACTAAACGCGACAAAGCGACCAGTGAAAATTATTTGTTATGGTCATTTTTTGAGCCTACATTTTATCCATCCCATGATGGATTCAAAGAGGATATGGAAAATGCAAGCATTTCAAATAGGGCTGGTGGGAGCCGGAGCCATTTCAGCCGGTGCATACACAGGTGGTGTCGTTGACTTTTTGATTCAGGCTCTGGATGAATGGGAAAAGCAAAAGACATTACGAGGCGTCCCTAAACATTCAGTAGAACTCAAAGTATTCTCCGGAGCATCAGCAGGGGGCATGACCGCTGCGATAGCAGCAGGCTTTATTGGGTCAGATCAACCACATATCACCAGCGAAGTCGATGCCAAGAATTTTAAAGGACAAAACAAGCTGTTTGATTCCTGGGTCGAGTCTATAGACATCAAATACCTGTTAGAAACCAAAGATCTGGATGCAGATAAAGATAAATTAGTTTCAGCACTGGATTCCTCAATTCTTGCGGACATCGCCACGAAAGCGTTCGATATTCAGGCGAAAGGTTCAAGGTCATATGTCGCGGACGATTTTCAATTATTGCTGTCTGTTACGAACTTACGTGGCGTGCCTTATGTTATCCAACTGGCGGGCAGTACTAATAATCCACATCAAATGAGTCTGCATGCCGATTACATGCATTTTCGGTTTAATAAATCGCCATCCACATCGGGTGGTTATAACGGCATTTACGAATTAGCCTGGAACAACATGGGAACGTCAGTGCCGCAGCAGCAGGTGTTGTTGTCTGCTGCTTTGGCCAGTGGTGCTTTTCCGGTTGGCTTGGCTCCGCG
>JAIXSW010000581.1 GCA_027484495.1 Gammaproteobacteria bacterium | reverse complement strand
GACAATCCATGTCGATTTTAAATGTGGTTGCAAAAACGTTAATGTCAAGAATCCTGCTGGATTGGGTGTGAGTCACCAGTTAGGACCAAGAGAAGCGAATTTGGTGGGTGTCACCAGTTAGGACGTGGTGGGTGTCACCAGTTAGGAAGCCACCAGTTAGGAAGCCCTCCGCTTGTGAGGGTGTTTCTATATTTATGAACATGATTATATTGAGACAATATTGAGCTTGCCGTTCAAGACCGCCACAAGTTGATACTGCTCGGTGCAGTGGGTTCAACACAGCAAAATGTTTGCGACAACACGAAGTTATGCATTCACCCATGCCAGCTGCACTTTCAATGGAGCGAACTATAGAAGACTTCGGGAGCGACTATAACTTTACAATATATACCGACAAGTACAAAAGTGGTAAACTCTGCAGTGTACTTAATCGGAGCAACCTAAATGTCAGAAACTTTGCGTTTATTATCATGGCGTTATGCCGCTAAAAAAATGGATGCCACTCAAGTGGTACCCGAAGAGAAGGTCGACCGGATCCTTGAGGCCATTCGTTTGAGTGCCAGTTCCAGCGGTCTGCAACCGTATCAGGTACTGGTAATCACAGACGCTGAAACCAAAGCCAAAATTCGCGCCCATGCCTGGAACCAGAGTCAGGTGACCGATGCTTCGCATCTTTTAGTGTTCGCAGCCTGGGATCATTACAGTGCTGAGCGGATCAATTTGATGTTTGACCTGGTCAACGAGCAACGTGGCATTCTTAACGAAGGCTGGGAAGCCTACCGTCAGAAGTTACTGAACTTTTATCCACACCGCACCCCGGAAGAAAATTTCCAGCATGCTGCGCGTCAGGCTTACATCGGCCTTGGCAGTGCATTGATTGCTGCCGCCGAAGAAGGCGTTGACAGCACACCGATGGAAGGGTTTGAACCTGAAGTGGTCGACGAGATCCTGGGCCTGAAAGCGCTGGGCCTGCGCTCTGTATTGTTGTTGCCGCTGGGATATCGCGCTGCCGAAGGCGATTGGTTGGTTAACTTAGCAAAAGTACGCCGTAGCACTGAAGATTTTGTGATCCGGCGTTAAGTTTTCTGCCGCCGGCACAGGTGTGCCAGAGCGGATCTGAGTCCGATGGCACACTGATACTGGTTATTTTCCTGCAGCCACAGCTGGTTTGCGGCTATACACCAGTTAAGGTTCTGTCTACACTGGGTTTTTGTGGTATCCGGAGGTTGTAACAGTGAGCCAGCTGAATTTAAATCGCCCTGATGAGTTACAGCGCGACTGCGTCGATGATTTCTTTGAAGATTTTCGTGACGCCTACGAGCAATGTGAAGCCACCTTAATTGAACTGGAACAGCACCCGCAGCAGCCGGAACTGCTGCACGGTATCTTCCGCGTGGTGCACACCATCAAAGGTAACCTCGGATTTATCGGTTTATTTTCGTTGATCCCATTGCTGCAAAGTCTTGAAGACGTGCTTGATGATATCCGCAAAGGCCACATGGCCTATGACAGTTCTTTATGCGATGTGATCCAGCTGACACTGGACCGCACGCAACAATGGGTAGAAGCCAGCATTGCTGATACGGCTAAACCTCTGACGCCAGGCGAGTTACAACAAATTTGTCAGCGTCTGACCGGCCTGACCAGCGCCGACGATCGTTCGCGTGGTGTGCGGATCCGCCAGGTGCTGGGTTTATTGGACCCAACCCATCTGCAGGCGTTGGCGATCAAAGATGAATTGCCTGATGTCGTCACCAGCACAACACCAACTGAGACCGAACAGAAAGCCGCCTCTGCTGTCGATGCCTGCCGGCGCTTGTTGCAGTACTACCGCATCCGGATGGACGCCGATCTGGAGTTTTTCATCCAGTTGCTGCCAGCACTGGAGCAGCGGCATCCGCGCTGGCAAGGGCGATCGGCCCGGCAGTTATTTTTGGCGCTGAAAATGAACCGGCTATCTGGGAATAAACTCGATCAGCTACAGCTTGCTGTTGCCGTGATGCTGCATGATCTGGGCATGTCATTTTTACCACTGCAGATGCTGGATGCGCAGGGGCGCGCTGATCCTGAGCAACTGAGTGTCTGGCAGCGTCACGTTGAAATGGGCGCATCGCTGGTTGCCAGTTCACCGCGCTGGCAGGATGCCGCCGCCATGATTTGGCAACACCATGAACAGCAGGATGGCAGTGGTTTTCCGGATGGCCTCGAAGCGGAAGATATTAGTGAAGGCGCGCGCTTGCTGCGGATTGTCGATGAGTTTGATGTACTGACCAATCAGCATGAACATCAGGAAGCCAGCAACCGGCAATTAATTACGGCGCTGGTCGAGATCAGCAAAGCCGCCGGCTCAAAGTTCGATCCATTTTGGGTGGGTTTGCTGAACGAAGCGGTGAAGCTGCACAAACAGCATTTTCAGCGTTGATCCTTGCCGGTGTTGCACCGGGAATGTGCAGAAACACCGGTTATATCGCGGTAGAATAATTTAGCAGTGCATTGAATACGTATTCATGTTGTTCTTGCACCAGTACTGGTCAATTAATGTTCGTTGCATAACAACATTACATGGCCAAGGATGCGTAGTTGATCCCGGACCATGTTCACTGACCGGGAAGACAACATGTTCAGAAGCAAACTCAGCGCGATCACGCTGGCGTTCGCTGCGGCCGGCTGTTGTGTTCTGCCTGTATGGGCAGCACAACAAACGCCGGAAGCCATCAGCGACGCCTCCGCAGCAGACTCAAAGGCGAAAGCCTCCAGCTCAAAAAAACAAACCAAAGAAGATATCGAAGTCATTGAAGTCAAAAGCTATTCCGGCTCTTTGATTAAATCACTGAATCTTAAGCGTTTTAACGATACCGTCTCCGAAACGATTTCGGCCGACGACTTAGGCGCTTTGCCGGATGTGTCGATGGCGGACGCGCTGACACGCCTGCCGGGTATTTCGGCGGTGCGTACCGGTGGCCAGGCGGCGGAGATTAATATCCGCGGCATGTCCGGTGGTTTTGTCTTTTCAACCTTAAATGGCCGCGAGCAGGTCAGTACCAGCGGTAGCCGCAGTATTGAGTTTGACCAGTATCCTTCTGAGCTGATTTCATCGGCCGCAGTGTACAAATCACCAAAAGCCTCGCTGATTGAAGGCGGTGTTGCCGGGACTGTTGAATTACAAACCGCGAGCCCACTGCGCAACGCCGAACAACATACCTTTACCGTCAATGCCCGTGGCATGTTTAACGACCGTGCCAATGAAGTGCCGGACGGCCAGGAAATGGGCGACCGCTTAAGTGTGTCTTATCAGGGGAAATTCGCCGATGACAAACTCGGTGTCGCCTTCGGTTATGCCCGCTTGTATCAGCCTTCAGTCGCGACGCAGTTTATTGGTCTGGCGTATAACACCAGTATGGATGTCGATGGCATCAAAGAAACCGCGCCGAATGAGTTTGTCAGCGAAGGTTTTGAAATGCAGCACAAAGG
>JAIXSW010000426.1 GCA_027484495.1 Gammaproteobacteria bacterium | reverse complement strand
TGTTGTCTAATCTGCGCCAAACAAATCACTACTTTATCAAGTTCAGGCAGACGCTGTTGTCAGGCGGGTGCCAACGGTGTGACCGCTTGCGCCACCGTGTGGCACAGCGCATTAAAACCGCCAGCCTGTAAGCTACCGCTACCGACCAGCACACCATCAATATCGTCTTGCCGCAGATATTCGCCGGCATTCTGTTTATTCACACTACCGCCGTACAGAATGCGGATGCGCTGACAGTCTGCTGCGCTATACCAACGCCCCAGCATCAGGCGCAGCTGTTGATGTATGTGTTGTGCAGATTGTGCCGACAAAGGTTTACCTGAACCGATGGCGAACACTGGTTCATAGGCCAGCACCAAAGATCCTGCCGTTTGTCCATCAAGTACTTCAGACAGTTGTCGTAACAGAACCTCAAATGTTTGGCCCTGTTGGTGTTCCAGCGCGGTTTCGCCGACACAAAGCACTGGCGTGATGCCCGCTTGCCACAAAGCGTTCAGCTGGCTCCGGCGTGCACTGGCCGTTTCATCCAACCACTGTCGTCGCTCCGAATGGCCAACCAGCGTATAAGCCACCTGAAATTCGCTGAGCATGGCCGCCGACACTTCACCAGTGTAAGCACCGCCGCAAAAAGCAGAAACCAATTGTGAGCCGGCCTGAACCTGACTTTGCAGCTCAGCGCGGTGTTGTCTGAGCTTTGCCAGATAAGGCAGCGGCACGCATAACACCCGGCACATCTTCGGTAAATCCATCGCGCTGACACTGGTTAGCCAGTCCGTTAATGCCGCTTCGCTGCCATGCTGTTTCCAGTTTGCCATGACCAATGGTGTTCTGGTTTTCATAAAATCCTTGTCATACGCCTAATTATCGTATAAATACTATATAACGAATTGACACGACACAAGCACCATCGGAGACGTTTTTGTTTGAGATCAGCACCCCGCAGGGATTATCGGTAAACATCAGCACCATCGGCGCCACGGTCTGCTCGATCAAGCTTGATGGTCAGGAATTGACGTTGGGTTATGCCGAAGAATCTGCTTATGGGCAGGACCCATTCTATTTAGGTTGTACCGTTGGGCCTTATGCCAATCGCATCCGCAATGCCGGTTTCTGGCTTGGACAACAGCAGGTGGGGTTGACTGCCAACGACGGTGCGCACTGCCTGCATGGCGGGGATGCTGGCCTGAACCGCCTGCACTGGCAGTTAGAAACACATGAAATCGACCAATTAACACTGAGTTGCAGCGCAGCACATGGCGACGGCGGTTTTCCCGGCAACCGGCAGTTCCGTTGCCATTTCAAAGTGCAGCAGACCGAACTGCAGCTGCGGTTTGAAGCGACCACGGACGCGGCAACGGTGTTGAGTCTGACCAACCATTGTTACTTCAATCTGGATGTGCAAGCACAGAACATTGATGCGCACAGTTTGCAGTCGCCGTTGTTACAGGTGCTGGATAAAGATGCGGCAGGTATCCCAACCGGGCGCCTACTGAGCTGTGCTGAGCGCTATCCCGGTCTCGCTACCGGCGAGCAACTGAGCCAGATTTTCCGTCAATCCGGTGCGCTGGACCATTGTTTTGTCGTGCAGAACACCGACAAACGCCTGCAGCCGCTGGCGACGCTGACGTCGCCTGATCAACAGCTGAGTCTGACGGTGCTCAGCGATTTACCCGGGGTGCAAATTTATAGTGGCGACAGTTTAACCACACCTTTTGCTTCCAGACAGGGCATCTGTCTGGAGGCACAATATTGGCCTGATGCGCCGAATCAGCCAGCGTTTCCGTCGCCGGTACTGCTGGCGGGTGAAAAATATCAGCATCAAATCATTTACCGTTTTGCCCGCCAAAACGGCTTAGATTCGAATGATTAATCAGATAAAAAAGTTGCAGTTGGCGCAACTTTGCAGTATTTATATGATAAATATTCTAATAAGAAGTTTTAGTTAAAAACACAACACTAGACAATGACAGGGGAGTTCGATGATGACCAGAGCGAATACATTCGCATTTAAACACTCGGCAGTCTGCCTTGCCGTAGCCGGCGTGCTTAGCACTTATTCGGTTGCGGCACAAACGACAACGGCAGATGCAGCCAAAGCACAGCAAACCGAAGTTGAAGTAATTGAAGTCCGCGGCATCCGTAGCAGCTTAAAAGCGTCGATGCAGGACAAAAAAGAATCCAGTTTGGTATCCGACGGCATTGCAGCAGAAGATTTAGGTAAGTTTCCGGATCTGAACGTGGCTGAATCGCTGCAACGGATCACCGGCGTGTCGATTGACCGCAGTGGTGGTGAAGGTCAGGCGGTGACTATTCGTGGTTTTGGTCCGCAGTTTAACACTGTGCTGGTCAACAACCGCCAGATCGCCACCGACAGCAACGGCCGTGAATTTAACTTCGACATTCTGGCAGCAGATCAAATCACCGGTGCTGATGTATTCAAGAGTAACAGCGCCCGGCTGCAGGAAGGTGGTATCGGCGGTACGATCAATGTAAAAACAGCACGCCCATTTGATTATGACGATTTCCGCATTGCCGGTTCCGTCAAAGGCATGTACGAAAGCCTGTCAGAGAAAACCTCACCGGCTGCTTCTGTGCTGTTGACCCGTAACTGGGATGATAAATTCGGTGCTTTGTTAGCGCTCAGCCATCAGAAACGTGATGTGCAGATCAACCAAATTGCCACTGCCGGCTGGCGCTCTGGCCAGACGATTTCGAACAAACGTGATGGCGTGTTGTTTACCAATGCTTATATCCCACGCAACTGGGACCAGATTATTGATCAGCAGGAGCGGACGCGTGATAACGCCAGTCTGGTACTGCAATATGCCCCGTCAGAAGATGTCACTGTGACCATGGATGGTCTGGTTTCCCGTTTTGAAGTGGATTCAACCGTGACAGATTTGGCGTCCTGGTTTGAACCGGATCGGGTGGGCAGCGCAACGATTGACCCGGCCACCGGGACTTTGCTGACCTTCTCACAAGACGTGGGTCTGCATCAGGGCAGCGGCGATCCGGCAACGGATTTTGTGTCGCATACCCGTAACTCACGTGATATCAGCACCAATGCTTTTGGCCTGAACGTTGAGTGGAAAATCACCGATCAGCTGAAAGCAAATTTTGACGCTTCAACGTCAAGCGCCGAAAATGACCGCGCTGGTCGTGACCGCTTTAACGTGGTCGGTATGATCAATAGCTATGCTTTTGATGGCACCGGTTCAGTGCCAACCGTCAAACACAATGGTTTTGGTGGTAGTACGCTGCCAGCTGCCAGCCTGGCGCGCATGCACTACAACGAAAAAGGCAATCAGTTCTCAGATGAAGACGAAGTTACTGAATTAAAAGCAGATTTCGAATACGTTGCTGAGAAAGGCGTATTCCAGAAAGCCAATTTTGGTGTTTATAGCCAAGAGCGCGAAAAATCCAGCTTCCAGATCTATGGCGGTCAGTGCTTCTACTGCGGCTATGCCTTACCTGCGCCGGTTGATACCATTAAATTCCAACCATTCACCGCGAAGAACTTCTTCCCGGGTCTGATCAATACGTTCTACTCCTATGACGGCGATGCTGTGGTGAAATATCTGGCCGATAGCGGTCATCCAATCACGACGACACTGCAGAATAACCGCTATACCATCAACGAAGACGTGACCAGTCTGTATATGGACTTCACGCTGGCTTATGACCTGGGCGATATGCCACTGACGGTGAACCTCGGCGCCCGTTATGCTGAAACCTCAGTTGATGTTGCCGCAGTGCAGAGCTTTGTTGTGGATATCGTGCCTACCGCTGACGCGACCCTGTTCCAAAACGTGTTGGGCCCTGCCACTAACATCAACCAGGGCACCAAATACGCCAACCTGTTGCCAAGCCTGAACATCAAGCTGGAAGTGCAGGACGATATGATTGTCCGTTTTGCGTCTTATGATTCACTGACCCGTCCAACCATGGGCCAGATGTCTCCTGCGACTACATTCAACGAGCCACGCCGGCAAAACCTGACCGCAAACGGCGGTAACCCGGCACTGAAACCGTTCCGTGCAGAGAACTGGGATCTGGCTTACGAATGGTATTACCAGGATGCCAACATGTTCAGCTTCACAGTGTTCAACAAAGAAGTTGAAGACTTTATTGTGACTCTGACCGGTCAGGAAACTTACAACATGACGGCGCGTAAGGGCCCATTGTACAACTGCGTCAGCGCACCGCTGTGTAGCAGCAGTGTAGTGCCAACGACAGCGGAGCTGAACGGTGCGAGTGAAGTCTATACCGTCAGCCGGCCACAAAACGGTGAGTCTGCCCGTATCACCGGTTATGAAGCTGCATTGACTCATATGTTTGATAACGGCTTTGGTGTCACCGTCAACGCGACAGTGGTCGACAGCAATCTGAATGTCGGGGCTGATACTACGCAGAGTTTTGCGCTGGAAGGCTTAGGCGACTCGCAGAACTTTATCATGTTCTACGAACAGGGTGACTATCAGGCCCGTATCGCGTTTAACAACCGTGAAGCCTTCCTGCGTCAGCTCGACAACGGCTTTAACGGCGAGCCGATCAACACTGAGCGTTTTGGTCAGTGGGATATCAGTGCCAGCTACGACGTGAACGAGTATCTGACCGTGTTCTTTGAGGGGATTAACATCACCGAAGAAGAGCTGGTCCAGACCGGTCGCTTCAAAAACCAGATTTACTCTGTTGAGGATAATGGCTCCCGCTATGCGGTAGGTGTGCGAGGGGCGTTCTAAGTCCCGTTCCTGTGGCTGGGGCTTTTTGCCCCAGCCTTTTTTTCGCTGTAAGCCAAGCTGCTAATTCAGTGTTGGCTGGTGGTCAGGATCGCGCAATACTGCAGTACTCGCGTTTAAATCAGGTTCTCTATGACACAAGCTATCACCAATATTGTGGTGGTGGGGGGCGGCACCGCCGGATGGCTGGCGGCCGCGCTCATTGCCTCTTACCATCAACAACCAGATGGCCCGGCGTTATCGATCAGCTTGATCGAATCGGCCGATATTCCGACCATTGGAGTCGGCGAAGGCACCTGGCCAACGATGAAAAATACCCTGCAGCAAATCGGTTTGTCCGAAAAGGACTTTTTCCGCAGCTGCCATGCCGCATTTAAACAAGGCGGTAAGTTCGTCAACTGGTGCGAAGGCACCGGCGATTTTTATTATCATCCTTTTACCGTGCCGCTGGGTTATGGCCGCCTCGACGTCGCGCCTTATCTGGCGGACATTCGCGATTATGCCCGCCAGTCCAATATGCAGCATGAATTATGCGAAGCCGGCAAAGCGCCGCGTCCGGTCAGTGAAGGTGAGTATCAGGGCCCACTGAATTATGCCTATCACCTCGACGCCGGCGCTTTTGCCGATGTACTGAAACAACATGCCAAAACCAAACTGGGTGTGTTGCACCGCGTTGCCACCGTCGAGCAGGTGCTGTTGACCGATGATGGTCAGATCGCCGCGTTAAAACTGAATGATGCTGCCACGCCGGTCACCGCCGATTTGTATATCGACTGTACCGGCATGGCGTCACTGCTGCTTGGCAAAACACTGCAAGTGCCGTTTATGTCGGTTGAACATCAGCTATTTAACAACAGAGCGCTGGCGCTGCAGGTGCCTTACGACCAGCCCGACGCGCCGGTTGCCAGCCATACCATTGCCACGGCACAAAACGCCGGCTGGATTTGGGATATCGGTTTGTCGCATCGTCGTGGCACCGGCCATGTCTATGCCAGCAAGTTTTTAAGTGATGACGAAGCGGCCGCGAATTTGCGCCGTTATGTCGGCGCTGCTGCGGCCGATTTGGAACCGCGTTTAATCAAGTATCAGACCGGCTACCGCGAACGCTTC
>JAIXSW010000568.1 GCA_027484495.1 Gammaproteobacteria bacterium | reverse complement strand
CTACTGGCACGATGTACATGGTCAGTAGTGTGGCAAAACCAACCCCGGCGCAAATCACCATCCCAATCACCATCCGGCTCTCCGAGCCAGGTCCTGAAGTGATAATCAACGGGATACTGCTCATCACGGTGGTAAAGGCCGTCATCGTGATAGGTCGCAGACGCTGGACTGCCGCCTGATGGATGGCCGCAGTGAATTCGACACCTGCATCCCGCAGCTGGTTGGCAAACTCAACAATCAGAATGCCATTTTTCGCCACCAGCCCGATGATCATCACCAAACCAATCTGACTGTAGATATTCAACGTCATATCGGCCAAATACAGGCCGCCGAGCGCACCAGCCATACCCAGCGGCACCGTCAGCATAATGACAAACGGATGAATAAAACTCTCAAACTGCGCAGCCATCACCAGATAAGTGATGATAAGCGCCAGCGCAAAAATCAGGATGGTTGATTCACCGCTGTTTTTGAACATCAGAGATTCGCCTTTATAGTCAATGCCGCCGACGTCTTTGATTTCTGTCCGCACCACACCTTCGAGGTATTCCAGTGCTTCACCGAGGCTATATCCCGGCGCCAGATTGGCCATAATGGTGATGGCGCGCATCCGGTTATAGCGATTCAGTGTCGATGACGTGGCTTCTTCTTTTAACGTCACCAGATTGTCCAGCGGGATCAGCTGGTTTGAACCGGTGGAACGCACATAAACCCCGGTGATGCTGGTTGGGTCGCTGAAATCGGAATCGGCGCCTTCCAAAATGAGGTCGTATTCTTTACCACGGTCAAGAAAGGTGGTGACACGGCGGCCGCCCAGCATGGCTTCGAGCGCCCGGCCGACCACGCCAACCGAAATACCCAAGTCGGCGGCTCGTTCGGTGTCAATTTCTACCAAAATTTGCGGCACTGTTTCTTTGTAGTCGTGGTCGAGCATCTGCAGATTGGGATTTTCCCGCGCTTTGGCCAGCACAATGTCGCGCCATTTGGCCAGCTCTTCATAGGTATTGCCCTGAATAACAAACTGCACCGGCCGGCCACCACCGCCGCCGCCACGTCCGGCGGTCAGGCCACTGCGCATATTGGTAAAGGCGCGCACGTCGGTCAGACTATTGAGCTTCTGACCAATCTCCTGCATCAGTTCCGGCGTGCGGCGCTGGCCGTTGTGCCAGTTTTCACTACCAACAATCGCCATACCGCCGCTGTTGCCAAAGCCAGGTACGCGGATCAGCAAACGGTTCAGTTCACCTTTTTCGTAGTAGGGCAGCAGGATATCTTCAATCAGACGCATATTCTGTTGGTTGGACTGATAACTGGCACCTTCAGCCGGGCTCATCATGACAAAAAAGGTGCCGCGGTCTTCCTGCGGCGACAGCTCGGATGGCAGCAATTTCAGCAGTAACACACTGATCACCACACAGCTGAAGAGCACCAGCCAGCTCGGCCAGCGCACACGGGTAACCACTTGCAGCTGGCGCAGGTAGCCGGCTTCGACTTTTTCCAGTGCGTTGTGGATAAACAGACTAAAGCCCCGTTTCTCTTTTTGCACTTTGAGCATCTTGCTGCACAGCATCGGCGATAGCGTCAGCGCGGTGATGGCAGAAAAAGCCACGGCAGCAGCCACGGCCAGCGCAAACTCGGTAAACAGTTTGCCCAAATCTCCTTGCATAAACACCAGCGGGACAAACACCGCGATCAGCACCAATGTGGTTGCGACGACGGCAAAGCCGACTTCGCGGCTGCCGTGGTAGGCGGCCAGCAGCGGCGACTGGCCTTGTTCAATGCGTCGGTAGATGTTTTCCAGCACAACAATCGAATCGTCGACCACCAAACCAATTGCCAGCACCATCGCTAACAAGGTCAGCAGGTTAATGGAAAAATCGAGTGCATATAGCACTGTCACTGCCGCAATCAGGGCTACGGGGACGGTAATCGCGGGAATAAAGGTCGCGCGGACGCTGCCTAAAAAGGCGAAAATCACCAGCACCACCAGTACCATCGCGATACCCAGTGTGACGTACACCTCATGAATAGATTCGGCAATAAACAATGACGAATCATAACCCGGCACTATCGTGGTGCCTTGTGGCAGACTGGCGGCAATTCGGTCGACCTCAGCGCGGACGTTACGCACCACATCCAGCGTATTGGCTTTGGACTGCTTAATAATACCGATGCCGAGTACGTTCTTGCCGTCGCTTCTGAATTCGCTTTCTTCATTTTCTGAAGCCAGTGTCACGTCCGCAATTTCACCAAGCCGCACTAAATAGTTGTTGTCGCCTTTTTTCACCACCAACCGGCGATAGTCGTCCTGCGTTTTATAGGTGCGGATCACCCGGACGATGAAATCGCGATCGGCGGACTTGACGTTACCGGCCGGTAATTCGACGTTTTCATTGCGCAGCACGTTTTCAATATCGGCGACAGTGACATTCCGCGACGCCATCGCGTCTTTGTTCAGCCAGATGCGCATCGCGTACTTGCGCTCGCCTCCGATTTGCAAGCGCGCCACGCCGTCGACCACTGAAAACCGTTCGACGATATAACGGTTAGCGTAATCGGTGAGTTCGAGGTTGGTCATGGTGTCGCTGTTGAGCAAAAACCAGGCGATGGTGTCATCGTCGCCGTTGGCTTTGACCACTTGTGGCGGTCTGGCCTGATCCGGCAAGCGTTCCATCATCCGTGACACGCGCTCGCGTACATCGTTGGCGGCGGCGTCTATATCCCGGTTAACATTAAACTCGATAATGACGTTCGAGCGGCCGACACGGCTGCTCGAACTGATATTGATGATGCCTTCGACGCCACTGATCAAATCTTCCAGTGGCTGCGTAATTTTCGATTCAACAATTTCGGCTGAGGCGCCGGGATAGTCCGTGCTGATGGTGACCACCGGCGAATCAATATCCGGATATTCACGCAGCGGCAGCATGCTGAAACAGACGATGCCGAAGATCACCAGCACCAGGTTAATGACGGTCGCGAATACCGGCCGTTTAACAGACAGATCAGACAGCAGCATGGCTTATGGCTCCGACCGCGTGATCACCACGCCGGTACGCAGCTTCTGGCTGCCTTCAGTGACAATTTCATCGCCGGCTTTGAGACCGGAGATCACTTCAACCAGACCGGGTAAACGCTGGCCGGGAATGATTTCAACCTGACGGACTTTATCTTCAGCTTCCACCACAAAGACGTAATGTTTGCTTTGTAGCGGCATCACGGCTTTTTCAGCAATTTGTACCACTTCCGCTTTGGCCAGTTCGACATGCACGTTCAGCAACATGCCCGGGCGCAGTTTCAGATCGGCATTGTCAATCACGGCGTGGACTTTTACCGAGCGCGTCACCGGGTCAATCCGTGGGTCAATTGCTTTAACTTTGCCTTGAAAAGTAAAATCGGGATAGGCGATGTTATCGGCGGAGATGACCATGTCCTTTTGTAGCGCGGCCAGATAACGTTCGGCGATATTAAATTCGACGCGGATTTTACTGATGTCATCCAGTGTGGTCAGTTCAGTCCCTGTTGCGAGGTAGGCGCCATTACTGACCTGGCGTAATCCCAGCACACCATCAAATGGCGCGTGGATCACGAGTTCACTGAGGCGGGCTTCGAGTGCATCGAGCTGTGCACGGGT
>JAIXSW010000303.1 GCA_027484495.1 Gammaproteobacteria bacterium | reverse complement strand
GGTAGCGCAGGTCTGTGGACTCTGCTGTTATTACCACTGGTGTGGATGCGTCGTAACCGCCGGGGTTAACACCCTCGCAGTCCATCCTGAGGTCTGTCGACCTTTGTAACTGAAAAAGCCCGATGCTTGCGTCGGGCTTTTTGTTTTCCGACAAGTCATATTACGAAATTCATTTGGTAATAATTAATCATCTAAATCAGTAAAATCCGCTATAAATGCAATAAAAGCTGCATTTATATGCGATCAATGCGGTTTTATGCGCAAAACCTGCAGGTCTGATCAGTTTGCTCTGCATTTTTTTGTCGCTCGAAATGTCGACTTACGATACAATGATCAGGAAATCCAATCCCTGCTCTGTACCCGAAGGAGTCTGTTGAGAATGACCACGCAAACAAATAGCCACATAGATTTATCTGTGGCAGATCTGGTTGAACATGCCATCCGCCGTAACGAAGGTGTTCTGGCAGACAACGGCGCCCTTGTGGTGCGCACCGGTCACAGAACAGGCCGCTCGCCGAAAGACCGTTTTATTGTGCGTGAAGCCAGCACTGAAAACGATATTCAGTGGGGCAATGTGAATCAACCAGTCGCTGCTGACGTTTTCAACGCGCTGTGGAACAAAGTAGAGCACTTTCTGAACGACCGTGAGCACTTCACTTCTCATCTGGAAGTCGGCGCGGATCCTGAACACTACCTGCCGGTAGTCGTGCGCACCGAAACCGCCTGGCAACATGTGTTTGCTAAAAACCTGTTTATCACCCCAGCTCAGTGGAACGTAGCCGGCAAACCAACCTGGCAAATTCTGAATGTCCCTGGTTTCGCCTGTGATCCGACGCGTGACGGCACCAATTCAGACGGCACCGTGATGATCAACTTTGCTGAGCGCAAAGTGCTGTTAGCTGGTATGCGTTACGCCGGCGAAATGAAAAAAGCGATGTTCTCAGTACAGAACTTCCTGTTGCCAGCCAAAGGCGTGTTGCCAATGCACTGTTCAGCCAACGTTGGCGAAGCCGGCGATGTGACCTTGTTCTTTGGTCTGTCAGGCACAGGGAAAACGACATTGTCTGCCGATCCGAAACGCTTCCTGATCGGGGATGACGAACACGGTTGGGCACCAGGCAGTGTGTTTAATATTGAAGGCGGTTGCTATGCGAAATGTATCGACCTGTCGAAGAAAAACGAACCGGTGATTTGGGATGCGATCCGCTTTGGTACCATCCTTGAAAACGTTGTACTGGATGACAATCGCACGCCAGATTACAAAGACGCCACACTGACCCAAAACAGCCGCGCAGCTTATCCGCTGGCCCACGTAGAAAAACGTGTCGAAGCCAACCGTGCCGGTGAACCGCGTGCTGTTGTATTCCTGACCTGTGACGTATCCGGTGTGCTGCCACCCGTCTCTGTGTTATCAGAAGAAGCTGCTGCTTATCACTTCCTGTCTGGTTACACTGCGAAAGTCGGATCGACTGAAATTGGCTCCACCTCAGCTATCGAATCGACCTTCTCTACTTGCTTTGGGGCGCCATTCTTCCCACGTCCGGCCGGTGTTTATGCTGAACTGCTGATCAAACGCGTGCGTGAGTTCAACTCAAAAGTTTATCTGGTCAATACCGGCTGGACCGGTGGTCCGCATGGCGTTGGTCAGCGTTTTGACATCCCGACTACCCGCGCCATCATCGACGCTATCGTGTCTGGTGAGCTGGCTAATGTTGAGACAGTGCACCTGCCACAACTGAATCTGGATGTGCCGGTAGTTATTCCTGGCGTCGACAGCACGTTGCTGAACCCGCGCGAAACTTGGGCTGACAAAGCACAATATGATCAGTTCGCGGCCAAACTGGCGGCTGAATTTGCCAACAACTTTAAAAAATACGACGTTTCTGCGGCGATCCGCGATGCAGGTCCAAAAGCCTGACGCTGAGACTGTCTGCGATAGAACATCATAAAGGCCGCAATTGCGGCCTTTATTTTTATCTGACACTCAGACGAGTTCAGCGGTTTCAGCCCTGTTGCTACCTGCAACTCAGGCTTGCTTCGCTTTTTTCAGCGGTAAATACACCGTTGCCACCAGACCGCCGAATGCATGGTTGTGCAGCCGGATCTCGCCATGATGCATATCCACAATCTTTTTAATGATCGCAAGACCTAGCCCGGAGCCTGCGCTGCCGCGTGCAGTGTCGCCCTGAGTAAAAGGCTCAAACATTTTTGCCATCTGCGCCTCCGGAATACCGGGTCCATGATCACGGACCTGCACATAGACCCGCTGGCGATTTTTCTCATAGCCGGTACGTACTTCGATGGCGCCATCGGAATACTTCAGCGCATTCTCAATCAGATTACTCAGCACACGCTTAATCGCGATGCGCCGGATTGGCACCAGTGGCAGTGTTTGTAACAACTCAGTACTGATCTGGCGTTGCTGCAGCCGATCCGCGTCGACTTGCTCCAGCACCAGCTGGTTCAGATCTTCTTCGGTCAGCGTTTCTTCTTTGTGATGGCGGATATAATCGATGAATTGATCGATGATGGCATTCATATCTTCGATATCACTGACAATCCCGTCGCGGATCCAAGCATCCTGTTCACTGACCATTTCACTGGCCAGCCGGATCCGTGTCAGCGGGGTGCGCAAATCATGTGAGACGCCGGCCATCAGCAGACTGCGGTCTTTCTCCAATTGCCGGATGCCATTGGCCATATGGTTAAAAGCGCGGGTAACCGCAATAATCTCGGTTGAGCCGTCTTCCGGCAACGGATCCGGAATATCACCGCGACCCACCAATAAAGCGGCGCGTTGCAGCTGCTGCAATGGTCGGTTCAACTGGCGTGCAAACCACCAGCCACCGGCCACGCTTAAGAAACCAATCAGCAGGATGTAAATTTGCAGCGGCGAAAAATCGGTTTCGTTCAGACCAGTCAGCGGGATTTTGATCCAGTATTGCGGGGCTTGTGGTGGGCGGACCCAAAAAGAAAACTGTTTATCCTGTTCAATCCGGACTTCAGCCGGACCTCCCAACTCCCGAGACATTTCGTCCGAGAAATACTGGTAATGGATCGCATTGTTCAAGCCCTGCCGTAATGCCTGTGCTTCGGTCAGCACATCAATACCGGTCGCCTGCTGAAACCGCTTTGTCAGCTCTTCTGATAGTAGGCGGTCTTCTCCACCGACATCGATAAACACCACTTTAATTTGCTTGGCAATCAGATGGTTAGTTTGCTGCAATGTTGGTTGGATCACATACACGGCCACCAGAAAATACGAGACCAGCTGGTTGATCAGCAACAATAAGCCGATCAGAAAGACTGTTTTGCCAAACGCACTGCGCGGTAAAAAACGCATCAGCTGGTCGCACCATCCGGCACAAATACATAACCCAGACCCCAGACGGTCTGGATATAGCGTGGATTGGTTGGATCATCTTCGATCATCCGGCGCAAGCGTGATACTTGCACGTCGATACTACGTTCCATGGCGGAGTAATCACGGCCACGCGCCATATTCATCAGTTTATCGCGTGATAACGGCTCACGAGCGTGACTGACCAGTACTTTTAATACGGCAAATTCACCGCTGGTCAGCGGCATCAGTTGCTCGCCTTTATGCATCTCCCGGGTCGCCAGATTGAAGCTGAACGGGCCAAACTTCACCATGGTCTCTTCTTGCGTTGGAGCACCCGGCAGCTCTTTGGATTTACGCCGCAACACGGCTCGAATACGAGCGAGCAGTTCACGCGGGTTAAAAGGTTTCGGCAGGTAATCATCGGCGCCCATTTCCAAACCAATAATGCGGTCGACTTCGTCACCTTTCGCGGTCAGCATAATGATTGGAATTTCATTTTCCTGTTGCCGTAAACGCCGGCAAATCGACAAGCCGTCTTCACCGGGCAACATCAGATCCAGAACCAGTAAATGGAAATTTTCCCGTTCCATCAGGCGGTTCATCTGCTCGAAGTTTGCAGAAGTCCGCACGATGTACCCTTGCTCGACCAAATACCGTTCCAGTAATGCCCGCAGCCGCATATCGTCATCAACGACCAGAATTTTGGTGGTTTCCTGTGTTTGCATCAGAAGGGTCCTTAATACAGATTTTTCCTCACTATAAACGAAAAACCCGCAATGTTGACGAGACATTGCGGGCTCAGGTGTTACAAATTCTTTCCAGTGCTAGTTCAGGGTTTTGGTTGCTCCGCCAGCGCGACTTTACGTAGCGGTGGATTAATCCAGACCACATGCGAAACCTGGCGTTGTTGCCGCTTCAGGTTGTCCGCTTTGCTGACCTGATCCTGGTCAACGACAAAGGCATAATCGGGTTTGACGGTGGCGCAACCGCTCAGCAACACAGCTGCAACGGCCACGACAGTGAATACAGTTTTTTTCATCATGTTGCTGTCTCCGGCGGTTAGGTTCAGTTTGAATATAGCGAACGCCTGCCCCAGATCGCCAGCATATTTTTGTTACACGTAGATGACAGAAAACAATTATTTTAAAATATTTTTATCCTGTTGATTTTTTTCAATATTATTTCCTGAAATCGTGTTGCTCACGGCACACTTGTAATAAATCGGCAATCACTTCCGGCGTTTTCACCGGCGGAATGTAATCCAGTACACATTGCCAATAGGCTTTTTTGCGCGGTAACAAGACCAGTTCACGATGAAGATGATCACAGGCGCTACGCACCAGCCCAACCACTTGCGGCACTTCGACTTTGCTTTGATATTGCAACAGACATTGCTGGTAAGCTGCGTCATCCGCCTGGACATGCCAGGCACAAGCCGCCAAAAACCCGATCCACAGATTTTTCATACAGACTCCTTTTGCGTCAGATCTGGAATAAATTGCGTGGATGTGGCTGATCGGCTGCTGAATGGCGTCGTTTCAGGCAGGTTGCGGGTAATAAATTTCAGTCACCCACCACTCTTTTGTCCCGGCCGGTGTCGTGACTAAGGCGCTGTCATCGACTTGTTTTTTTAGCAGAGCACGTGCCATCGGCGCATCAATTGAGATGTAATCGGTACGGCCGTAGATTTCATCCGGCCCGACAATACGGAATTTCAGGCTGTTGCCGTCTTCATCTTCCACTTCAACCCAGGCGCCAAAAAACACTTTGCCCGCCTGCTGTGGTGAATAATCAACGATTTGCAGATCTTCCAATCTTTTGCGTAAATATCTGATTCTACTGTCTATTTGCCTTAGCAATCTCTTATTGAAGGTATAGTCGGCGTTCTCAGATCTGTCACCGAGACTGGCGGCCCAACTGACAATTTTGGTGACTTCCGGCCGTTTTTTAAACCACAGCTCATCATGTTCAGTTTTCAGCTGGTTATAGCCTTCCCGGGTGATTAATTTGGTTTTAGCTTGTTTTTGCCCACTCATCTGACACCACTTTGCCGGTTGCTTTGCGACTGAATGGCGGTTTATACCAAGCAGCGCAGACGCTGTCAGCCGCCACAGGATGGATTTTTTTACGCCGCCGTAAGACAATAGCCACCACTTTATCAGAAGCGGCCGGCTATCATGCCGCTTTGCAAGGAAACCAAACAAACCATGTCGATGATTATCAAACAGATCGCAGCAGAAATTGCCGCCCGCCCGGACCAGGTTAACGCTGCCGTGCAGTTACTCGACGAAGGCGCAACAGTGCCTTTTATTGCCCGTTACCGGAAAGAAGTGACAGGCGGCCTCGACGATACTCAACTGCGTACGCTGGAGCAGCGCCTGAATTATCTGCGCGAACTGGAAGACCGTCGCCATGTCATCCTGAAAACGATTGCCGAGCAAGGCAAACTGACCCCTACGCTGGAAAAAGACATCCTGGCGGCCGACAACAAAACCCGTCTGGAAGACTTGTACGGCCCTTATAAAGCGAAGCGTCGCACCAAAGGTCAGATCGCTATCGAAGGCGGTTTATTGCCACTGGCAGACGCGCTGCTGGCAGATCCGAATCTGGTGCCGGAACAAGCCGCTGCCGCTTATATCAATGCTGAGGCTGGCTTTGCCGATGTGAAGGCAGTGCTGGATGGCGCCAAATATATTCTGATGGAGCGTTTTGCTGAGGATGCCAACTTGTTGGCCAAGCTGCGTCGTCATCTGGCACAGCACGCGGTGTTAAAGAGCAGTGTTGTCACCGGTAAAGAAGCTGAAGGTGCAAAATTCCGCGATTATTTTGAGCATACTGAACTGTGGAAAAACGTGCCGTCACACCGCGCCTTAGCCATGTTCCGTGGCCGCAACGAAGGGATTTTAAACCTGCAATTGCAACCAGATGCCGACGAAACCAGCGCACATGCCAGCTGCGAGCAAATGGTGGCCAGTCACTTTGATCTGCGCCAGCAAGGCCGCGCCGCGGACGCATTTATCCGCACCGTCGTGCAGTGGACCTGGAAAGTAAAATTACATCTGCAGCTGGAGAACGACCTGCTCGGTGAGCTGCGGGAAAAAGCAGAAGAAGAAGCTATCGCCGTCTTTGCCCGCAATATGAAAGATTTGCTGATGGCCGCGCCAGCTGGTATGCGCGCAACACTCGGACTGGATCCGGGTTTACGCACCGGTGTAAAAGTGGTGGTGGTTGATCAGACCGGCAAACTGGTGGCTAACACCACGATATTCCCACATGCGCCACAAAATCTGTGGGACAAATCAGTCAAAACACTGGCCGCTTACTGTAAGCAATTTAAGGTGGAACTGATCGCCATTGGCAACGGTACGGCATCGCGCGAAACCGATAAACTGGCCGCCGATGTGATCAAGTTATTGCCAGAGCAATCATTGAGTAAAATCATGGTTTCGGAAGCAGGTGCATCGGTTTATTCCGCCTCCGAACTGGCTGCACTGGAATTTCCGGACCTGGATGTATCTTTACGCGGCGCAGTCTCGATTGGCCGTCGCTTACAGGACCCGCTGGCAGAGCTGGTTAAGATTGAACCGAAAGCGATTGGCGTGGGCCAGTATCAGCATGACGTTAACCAGAGCCTGCTGACCAAATCCCTCGATGCCGTGGTGGAGGACTGTGTAAACGCCGTCGGTGTCGACCTGAATATGGCTTCGGTCGCTTTATTGGCACGCGTGGCGGGTCTGAATAAAACTCTGGCACAGAATATCGTTATGTATCGCGACAGCAATGGCCGGTTTAATCAGCGCCGTGATTTACTGAAGGTACCACGACTTGGTCCTAAGGCATATGAACAAGCCGCCGGCTTCCTGCGCATCAATAACGGCAGCAATCCATTGGACGCTTCGGCAGTGCACCCGGAAGCCTATCCATTGGTTGAGAAGATTCTCGCCAAACACCAGCAACCGGTGGATGCCGTGATTGGCAACAGCAGTTTTCTGAAATCAATTAATCCAGCCGACTTTGCCGATGAGCATTTTGGTATTCCGACTATCACGGACATCCTGAAAGAGCTAGATAAACCGGGGCGTGATCCGCGGCCGGAATTTAAAACAGCGCAGTTTAAAGACGGTGTCGAAAAACTCTCTGATTTAACTCCCGGCATGCTGCTCGAAGGCGTCGTCACCAACGTGACTAACTTTGGTGCTTTTGTCGACATCGGTGTCCATCAGGACGGCCTGGTGCATATTTCATCGCTGACCGACAAATATGTGTCAGATCCGCATCAGGTGGTCAAAGCCGGCGATATCGTCAAAGTGAAAGTGCTGGAAGTGGAAGTCGACCGCAAACGCATTGCGCTGACGATGCGGATGGACGAGCAGCCACAGCCAAAAGCAGCCGGTAACAACAAAGAACGCACGGCTCCGGCAAAACCGGCCGGCAACAGCGCCCGTCCGTCAGCGCCGCGCCAGCAAGACAATGGCAACGCGGCAATGGGCAATGCATTTGCTGCGGCGCTGGCCAAGTTGAAAAAGTGATCACCACACCGCATTTAGATAAAAAAACCGCCGTCAGCTGACGGCGGTTTTGTTTTTGTCGCGCAGAAAATATCAGGCGGTCAGTAACAACGGTCGTTCCTGCGGCTGCACGGCCTGTTGGTAAAAACCGCTAATCACCTTGCTGCGCTGTTGCATCAGCGCGGCAAACTCCAGACTACGTTGTTCCAGCTGCGGGCCTTTATTGACTGCCTGGCCTGGCGTCATTGCTTGTGTTTCAGCATCTTCAGCAGCCTGACGGGCCACGCCACGCTGCTGACTATTG
>JAIXSW010000199.1 GCA_027484495.1 Gammaproteobacteria bacterium | reverse complement strand
TTTTACCTGATCATACACACCATTGTGTTTGATCGAGCCACCACCATAAGTCATTAACACCCGGGCCCCGGCAGGGACCAATTGGCGCAGCGCTTTAATTTGGCCTTCGCCAAACACAATGCGGGTCGGATTCTGGAAGGTAAAATTCAGCATAACGGGCTCCGGGCGAAGGGTGAAAACACAGGAAACTGCAGAACGGTCAAACAGATATGGTCGCAAAATGGTGTATTTCAAGGCAAAACATTCGGCATTTGCCGCAAATTGCGGTAAAACATCGATATAAGCAAGTCCGAATTCATATTGACAGGCCTTCTGGACGTCCTTATATTCCGCAAAATTATTAAAAGAACGAATGTAATTAATTTAGTCATTTTTGCTGTGGCACCATAACGGGATACAGCATTGGAAACCGAGGTTCACCATGTCCGTAGTAGCTGTCGGCGCCAAACGGTCGTTATTGCCGTTGTTGCTGTTTGTAGTGTTATTTTTAGGCACAGGCCTGTACCTGCAAAGTCAGGGCGTGGCCTATGCGTTTTACCAATTACCGGGACCGGTGGCGATCCTGCCGGCGCTCGTGCTGGCGGTCTGGTTGCACCGGGCACCACTTGTCGAGTCGATTGACCTGCTGGTCAAAGGTGCCGGCAACAGCAATATCATCACCATGTGTATCATCTACTTGCTGGCAGGTGCTTTTGCCACTGTGGCGCAAGCCACCGGTGGTGTTGATGCCGTCGTCAATGCAGGTCTGAGCCTGGTGCCGGCAAGCCTGATTTTGCCGGGTCTTTTTGTGATCTCCGCTGTTGTTGCAACGGCAATGGGCACATCGATGGGCACCATTGGCGCTTTAGCACCTATCGCGGTGGGCCTGTCGCAACAAGCGCAGATTGAGCCGGCACTGATGGCGGGCGCATTACTCAGCGGCGCGATGTTTGGCGACAACCTGTCGATTATCTCGGATACCACCATTGCGGCAACCCGTACTCAGGGTGCAGAAATGAAAGACAAATTCCGGGAAAACCTGAAAATTGCCGCGCCAGCGGCGGTGCTGACTGTGTTGTTGTTTGCTGGCCTGGCCACCACAGATCAGGTGATTGAGGCCAAAGCGTTCAGCTGGACCGGTATCCTGCCCTATGCAGCTATTCTGGTGCTCGCGATTGCCGGCATGAACGTGTTTGCTGTGTTGCTGCTCGGTATCGTTCTGGCCGCATTGCAAGGTGTGGTATTTGCCGACTATGCGGTGGCGAACCTCGGTAAAGACATATTTAAAGGCTTTTCCAGCATGCAGGAAATCTTCCTGTTGTCGATGTTTGTTGGCGCCTTGGGCGAATTTGTCAAAGCGCAAGGCGGCCTGGCATGGGTTGCCGGTGTCATTGATAGCCTGGCGAAACGCCTGACACTGGCCGGTAACAAAGCACAGCAACTGGCCATTGCGGCCCTGGTGTTTGTCAGTAACCTCTGTATTGCCAATAACACAGTGGCGATTGTCATTGCTGCCGACGTTAGTCGTGATTTGGCTGAACATCATGAGATCAGCCCAAAACGCAGCGCCAGCTTGCTGGATATCTTCGCCTGTATCAGTCAGGGCCTGGTGCCTTATGGTGCGCAAGCCCTGTTGCTTGGCGCCAGCTTTGGCCTGTCACCGTGGGATGTGGTGACACAAAGTTATTATTGCCTGATTTTATTAGTCGTGGCGCTTGGCGTTGTCCTGCTGCGGCCGGCACGGGGTCACTGATGCCATCGCTGCGTTAAAGCCGCAAAAAAATCCCGCAGTTGCGGGATTTTTTTACCTGTTGGTTCGTGCTGCCGTTCAGCGCTATTTATTGCAGGCTGGCAGGCCACCGCTGGCTTTGCGTTGCTGATATTCAGCAGCGGCCTTTGGCATATTCTTTTGCAATGCTTTAATCCGGTTTTCCGGTACCGGATGGCTAGATAAAATCTGCGGGGTACCGCCACTGCCCTGCTTCGCCATATTTTGCCACAGCTCAACCGATTCTTCCGGTTTAAACCCAGCCTTGGCCATCAGATCAAGGCCAATCAAATCGGCTTCCGATTCATGCACACGGCTAAACGGCAGGATCACACCGACTTGCGCGCCCAGGCCAAATGCGGTCGACAGTTCGGTTTTAAACCGCGTATCCATCGCACTTAATGCCACATCGGCCACACCGAGCGTGGTCTGCACCGCCTGATTACTGGACAGCCGCTCATTCGAGTGACCTGACATCACATGCGCAATTTCATGGCCAATCACCGCGGCCAGCTGATGCTGATTCTCAGCAACCAGTAGCAAGCCGGTATAGACGCCAATTTTGCCACCTGGCAATGCAAAGGCATTGACCTGATCGCTGTCAAAGACAACGATTTCCCAAGGGTTTTGCTGATATTTGGCCGGCGTCACACTGAGGACCTGCTTCGCCACACACTGTACATACTGATTGGTCTTTTTGTCTTTGCTGACCGGCGTTTTGGCTTTCAGCTCTGCAAAAGTCTGAATGCCCATTTTATTGACCTGTGTTTGATCGAATAACATCAGTTGTGGCCGGCCGGTTGGCGATTCAGCGCAGGAGCCCAGGCCCAGCGCCATTAAAACGGCCATCCCCAGTGTGAATGGTTTTTTCATCAGAAATCCTGTTCGTAAAAAAACTTAAATATTTTCGAGCCTTTCAAACAACACCGCCAGCAATGCTGGCGGTGTTTCAGAGCCTGTACATTAACCGGTTAAATCGTCAAAGAACTTCTTCACACCATCGAAGAAGCCTTTCGATTTCGGTCTGTGGGTCGCTTCACTGTCGCCGCCCCAGCTTTCATCCAGCTGCCGCAGCAGGTCTTTTTGTTTTTCTGACAAATTGACCGGCGTTTCCACCACCACTTTGCAGACCAGATCACCAACACCGCCGCCACGCACTGACTGCACGCCTTTGCCGCGTAAGCGGAACATTTTGTCAGTCTGAGTCTCGGCCGGGATCTTCAATTTGACGCGACCATCCAGGGTCGGTACATCAATTTCGCCACCAAGGGCGGCTATCGAGAAACTGATCGGCACTTCACAGGCCAGATTGTTGCCATCACGGACAAAGATCGGGTGGTCTTTGACATGCACCTGCACATACAAATCGCCCGAAGGCGCGCCATGCATGCCCGCTTCACCTTCACCGGTTAAACGGATCCGATCGCCGGTATCGACGCCAGCCGGGATCTTCACTTTCAGCAGTTTGCTCTTCTCAATGCGGCCATCACCATGACATTTCGGGCATGGTTCAGGAATGATTTTGCCGCGGCCGTTACAGGTTGGACAGGTTTGCTGCACTGCGAAGAAGCCCTGGCGCATCGTGACCTGTCCATGGCCCTGACAAGTGCCGCAAGTCTTGGCCGAAGTGCCTTTTTTCGCACCTGAACCATCACAGGTATCACAAGCGACCAGAGTCGGCACTTTGATTTCCAGCTCTTTGCCTTTAACCGCTTCTTCCAGACTCAGCTCCAGGTTGTAGCGTAAATCTGAACCGCGTTGTGCACGCTGACCGCCACCACCACCGCGACGGCCACCGCCGAAGATGTCACCAAACACGTCACCAAAAATATCGCCAAAGTCGCCGTTGCCGCCGCCAAAACCACCGGCGCCGCGATTTGGATCGACCCCGGCATGACCGTATTGATCATAAGCTGCGCGTTTTTGGTCGTCATTCAGGATCTCATAGGCTTCCTGAACTTCTTTAAATTTCTCTTCCATGGCTTTATCACCCTGCGTGCGATCAGGGTGATATTTCATCGCCAGGCGCTTATAGGCCTTTTTGATTTCTTTTTCATCGGCGCCTTTGCTGACGCCTAACACTTCGTAATAATCACGCTTTGACATAATGCTGCTTCAACTATTCAGGGTCTGCGGATAAACAAGCGACCGCCGTGGCGGTCGCTTTCCCTGTAACACTAACATTCCGGAAAACCGCAGCTTAATGCTTCGACTTCCTGAAGACAACGCTTACTTGTTGTCTTTCACTTCTTCAAACTCAGCGTCAACCACATCATCGTTGGCGTTTTTGGCATTACCAGCCTCAGCGCCCGGGTTGTGTTGTTGGGCAGCAGCCTGCAGTTTTTGCGCGGCCTGCACCAGCGCCTGAGTTTTGGCTTCGATCTCAGCTTTATCGCTGCCTTTGATCACGCTTTCCAGCGCACTGATCGCCGCTTCAATCTCTTGCTTGTCGTTGGTCGCCAGGTTGGCACCTGCTTCTTCGACCTGTTTACGGGTCGCGTGCACCAGTGCATCAGCCTGGTTGCGCGTCTGTACCAACTCTTCAAACTTCTTGTCTTCTTCCGCGTTCAGCTCGGCATCGCGTACCATGCGTTGAATTTCGTCATCAGTCAGACCTGAAGAAGACTTGATCGTGATCTTCTGTTCTTTACCGGTGTCTTTGTCTTTTGCCGATACGTGCAGAATACCGTCGGCATCGAGGTCAAAAGTAACTTCGATTTGCGGCTCGCCACGGCGACCGGCACGAATACCTTCTAAGTTAAACTGACCCAGCGATTTGTTCGCAGACGCTTGTTTACGTTCACCCTGCAGTACATGGATGGTCACGGCAGACTGATTGTCTTCTGCTGTTGAGAAAGTTTGCGACTTCTTCGTTGGAATAGTCGTGTTTTTCTCAATCAGCGCTGTCATCACGCTGCCCATCGTTTCGATACCCAGTGACAATGGCGTCACGTCCAGCAGCAACACGTCGGTCACATCACCAGACAATACCGCGCCCTGAATGGCCGCGCCTACTGCTACAGCTTCGTCCGGGTTGACGTCTTTACGTGGCTCTTTGCCGAAGAAAGCGGTCACTGCTTCCTGTACTTTTGGCATCCGCGTCTGACCACCAACAAGAATGATATCGTTGATATCACTGACTGACAGATCGGCATCTTTTAACGCTTGTTTCAGCGGCTCAATAGTGCGGGTGATTAAATCGTCCACCAGCGCTTCCAGTTTGGCGCGTGTCACTTTGATGTTCAGGTGTTTTGGACCTGTGGCATCAGCCGTGATGTATGGCAGGTTCACTTCCGTCTGAGAAGCTGAAGACAGCTCGATTTTAGCTTTTTCAGCCGATTCTTTCAGACGTTGCATCGCCAGCGGATCGTTGCGCAGGTCAATGCCTTGTTCTTTTTTGAACTCGTCGACCAGATAGTTGATCAGACGTGAGTCGAAATCTTCACCGCCTAAGTGCGTGTCACCGTTGGTCGACAGTACTTCAAAGGTTTGCTCGCCGTCGACATCATCGATTTCAATAATCGAGATATCGAAAGTACCGCCACCTAAGTCATACACCGCAATTTTGGTGTCGCCTTTTTTCTTGTCCATACCGTAAGCCAGCGCCGCAGCGGTTGGCTCGTTGATAATGCGCTTCACTTCCAGACCAGCAATACGGCCGGCGTCTTTGGTCGCCTGACGCTGTGCATCGTTGAAGTATGCAGGAACTGTGATCACCGCTTCAGTCACTGGCTCGCCCAGGTAATCTTCGGCAGTCTTCTTCATCTTTTTCAGCACTTCGGCAGAAATTTGCGGTGCTGCTAATTTTTTGCCTTTGACTTCAACCCAGGCGTCACCATTGTCGGCACGCACGATTTGGTAAGGCATGATTTTGATGTCGCGCTGCACTTCGGCGTCTTCAAAACGACGGCCGATCAGGCGTTTGATCGCGAATAAAGTATTTTTCGGGTTGGTGACGGCCTGACGTTTTGCCGGCTGACCGACCAGTACTTCACCATCTTCAGCATAAGCGATGATGGATGGTGTGGTGCGCGTGCCTTCAGCGTTCTCGATCACCCGAGGTTGATCGCCATCCAGAATGGCCACACAGCTGTTTGTTGTACCTAAGTCAATACCAATAATTCTGCCCATAATTTACTCCGCTCTATAATTTGGAACAATTTCATTGTGTTGACCAGTTAATGGGGTTAACCCTTAATGCATTCAAGGTTATTCCAATAAATTTTTTCATTTTTCTGCGTTTAACGGGGCGAAAACGTGGTTAAAGGCGGGAACTTCAGCGATTTGTCAGAGTCCGCCAGTCTGATACCACGGAATTTTCGTACCCAAGGCCAGACGGCGCCGCTATAATCGGCTCACTTGCTTTTATGGAGATACTTTGCATGCCATTACTCGACAGTTTTACCGTTGACCACACCATCATGAAAGCCCCTGCCGTGCGCGTGGCGAAAAAAATGACCACGCCAAAAGGCGACGACATCACCGTATTTGACCTGCGCTTTTGTGTGCCGAATCAGGAAATTCTGTCGGAAAAAGGTATCCATACGCTGGAACATTTATTTGCCGGTTTTATGCGTGATCATTTAAATGGTCAGGGTGTCGAAATCATCGACATCTCGCCGATGGGCTGTCGCACCGGCTTTTATATGAGCCTGATTGGCACACCAGACGAAGCGCGCGTTGCCAAAGCCTGGCAGGCCGCTATGAATGACGTACTGCAGGTGCAGGATCAAAACAAGATCCCGGAACTGAATGTCTACCAATGCGGTACTTATGAAATGCATTCGCTGATCGAGGCCAAACAAATCGCGCAAAACGTGATTGACCGTGGCGTGGGTGTCAACCGCAACGAAGAACTGACGCTGGCGCCAGAGTTTTTACAGCACTGAGTGTCAGTCTGGTCTTCGCATTAAACGCCACTGCTGTGGCGTTTTTTTATG
>JAIXSW010000495.1 GCA_027484495.1 Gammaproteobacteria bacterium | reverse complement strand
CTGCTGACGTTCTTCGATACTCTCAACGCGGGCCTGAGCACGGAACAACTGACTTTCCAGTTTATGCTGCTGTTGCAGCCACGCCTGCTGTTGCTGTTGGAGTGTGGTTAGTTCAGTCAACAGCAGCTGTTGTGTCTGATACTCCGCCTGCTGTGCGCTGTGCGCGGCGACTGTCTCTGCCTGTTGCTGCTGCAGCGTCGTATATGCGCTCTGCAAGGCCAGAAACTGCGCCTGCAGTTCACTGAACTCCTGCTGTTGTTGCTGTAGCTGATGATGTTGCTGTTGTAACTGGGCCAATTGTTGCCCCAGCGCCGTATGCTCAGTGTTGAGTTGTTGCTGACATTGCTGCAGCTCCGCCAGAGCTTGCTGATCTTGCCGGGCGGTCGTCAACTCTTGCTGCAGCGCCTGCAGGTCGGTCTGTTGCTGTGTCGTCAACATCAGTTGTTGTGCCAGCTGCTGTTCCAGTTTCTGCCGTTGTAAAGCAGCGTGTTCGAGTTGTTGCAGTTGCTGCTCCAACTGCAGCTGTACCTGCTGATCTGCCGAAGTCAGCTGTTGTAGCTGTTCACGCAATTGGTTCAGTTGGCTCTGAGCCTGCTCTGACTGCTGCACCGATGTTTGCCGATTTTCAACCAGCTGTCGCTGCGCATCTTGCAGTTCTGCCTGTACTGTCGTCAGCACGCCACTCTGCTGGCGCTGTTGGGCAAGTTCAGTCCTGAGCAGATCCAGCTGTTGCTGTAGCGCCAGCACTTGCTGTTTTTCCTGCCGAAACTCATCCTGACTGAGCCGCAACTGGTCGGCCAACCGGCGCATGGCATCGAGCGCTTCGTCACGTTCTTCTTGTGCAGACTGACTTTGCGCTGTGGCTGCAGCCAACGCCTGTTGATCAGCCTGCGCTTGTTTCTGCGCCGCACTCAGCTGTTGCCGGGTCTGCTGCAAGTCGTGTTGTAATGCAGCCAGCTCAGGCGCCGCTGATGTCGCCTCAGTCCGCCGCAGCTCTTCCTGCCACAGCTGTTGTTGCTGCTGCAGCTGCTGCGCCAGTCCCTGCACCTGCGCACGCAGTTGCAGTTCCGTTTGCTCCAGCCATTGCTGGATCACAGGATCCTGTTGCATTACTCAATCCCACTTAAAATAATGACCGATGCCATTTAACAGCATTTGCACTGAAATGATAACCAGAATCATGCCCATCAGTCGCTCCATTGCGGTCAAACCACGTTCGCCCAGAATGCGGTGCAAGGCCGGCGCAAATAACAAAATGGCTGAACTAATCAGCCAGGCGCCCAATAACGCCAAGGTCCAGTCCAGCATTTGACCCGGTTGCTGATTTGCCAGCAGAATCAATGCCGCCAAAATCGAAGGTCCGGCGATCATCGGTACCGCCAGTGGAAATAAAAACGGTTCTTCACCTTCTTTTAGGCCAATCACGCCGCCTTCCTGTGGAAATATCATCCGCAAGGCAATCAGGAATAAAATAATACCGCCGGCAATACTGACCGCTTCTTCTTTCACCCCCAAAATGCTGAGGAACGCCTGACCGCCATACAAAAACAGTAACAAGATCACCAGCGACAGCAGCAATTCGCGCACCAGTACCTTCATCCGGCGTTCGGCTTTGATGTTTTTCAGAATGGCGACCACTATTGGCAAATTGCCAAGTGGATCCATGATCAGAAATAACGTGAGCATCGCGCTCCACAAATCAACCGCCATGCGGAATTCTCCTGTGCATCTGCTATGAAGATCTGAGTATGATCAAAAACTTGCACTGCTGCAGCAGTTTTCGCACTATGGCAGTTGCCCCCGGTAAAACGCCGCTCAGAGGAAATTAACTATGATGACCATCACCACCCCGGCATTGCTGTTTCCCGCCATTTCATTGTTATTGCTGGCGTATACCAACCGCTTTCTGGTGTTGGCACAACTGATTCGCCAGCTGAATAACCGTGAGGGCAATCAGGTGCGCGACCTGGCCAAGCGGCAAATTGAAAATCTGCGCCAGCGCATTGTGCTGATCCGCTCGATGCAGCGCTGGGGCGTGATCAGCTTTATTTTATGCACGTTGTCGATGTTTACTTTATTTATGCAATGGGATCTGGCCGGCCAGTGGTTTTTTGGCGCCAGTCTGGCCAGTCTGGTGCTGAGTCTGACGGTGTCTTTGTACGAAATTCAGATCTCCTGCAATGCCATTAATATTGAACTGGAATCACTGGAAGCTGCTGACCGGCAATGATGAAGTGGTTCATCACAGAGGATTTTTTTGACAGGCCTGCTACATTCAAAGCAGTAGTTGTATTAACCGGACACTCAGGCCGCCTCTATGTCGAATCAGGATTTTTTGTTTGGTGCTGATCAGGAATTTCAGTCCCTGCCGGACACACCATCAACCGTATCGGCGGCTGAACCCTGGCTGGTGCTGATTGTTGATGATGATGAGAGTATTCATCAAATCACCAATCTGGTGCTCAAAGGCTTCCAGTTTGAAGGACGTCCGCTGCAATTGCTGCATGCCTACAGTGCCAAAGCCGCATTGCTGGTGTTGGAACAGCACCGGCACATTGCAGTTGCCATTGTCGACGTAGTGATGGAATCCAACCACGCCGGCCTCGATTTAGTCAAAACCATCCGCAGCGATTTAAAAAACCACCAAATCCGCTTAATTCTGCGTACCGGCCAACCCGGCGAAGCGCCGGAAGAGCATGTGATCCGCGATTACGATATTAACGACTACAAAAATAAAACCGAAGTCACGGCGATCAAATTAAAAACGCTGCTGTATTCGGCGCTGCGCGCCTATCGCGATATCTGCATTATTGAAAACAACAAAAAAGGCCTGGAGCGCGTGATCGCTTCCACCGTCAGTTTCCTCGAATGTGACAGTCTGCAGGAATTCGCTTCGATCATTCTCGGTCAGGCCGCCAGCCTACTTGGGCTTGAACATTCACAGATTTTTTGTTGTGCCGCGACCGGCGATCCGAAACAACAACAGCTGTCGTTGGATATCATCGCTGCCAGCGGCTGTGCCACCGGACCAGAGTTTCAGTTGCCGGCGGAAGTAGAACAAAAACTGGCGCAGGTCCATCAGTTAAAACGGTCATTTCATGGCGATGATTATTTTGTCGGTTACTTCACGACGAATCGCGGGCTGGAGAATTTCCTCTATGTCAGTAAAGACAGTAAATTTGACCAGATTGACCATCACCTGCTGAGTTATTTCGCCAGTAATATCGCCGTGGCTTACGAAAACGTGCGGCTGCGCGAGCTGATTAAAGAAAGCCAGCGTGAACTGTCATATATCCTTGGCGAAGCGGTGGAAAAGCGCTCGAAAGAAACCGGTAGTCATGTCAAGCGGGTAGCCAATTTCAGTTATCTGCTCGCGATCAAATACGGTTTGTCCGGCTATGACGCAGAAAAAATCAAACTGGCTTCACCGCTGCACGATGTCGGGAAAATCGCCATTCCGGATTATATTCTGAACAAACCCGGTAAACACGACGCCGACGAATGGGCCATCATGCGTACGCATGCCGAAGTCGGCCGTCAGATCTTACAAAAGTCGCAAAACGAAATTCTGCAGTATGGCGCGGTGATCGCACACGAGCATCATGAGCGCTGGGACGGCATGGGCTACCCGCGCGGGCTGAAAGGTGAAGAAATTCATATCGCTGGCCGCATCACAGCGCTGGCTGATGTGTTTGATGCGCTGGCCAGTGAACGCTGTTACAAGCCTGCCTGGCCGATGCCCAAAGTTATGCAATATATGCACGAACAAAAAGGCGCTCAGTTTGACCCGGTGCTGACCGACATCCTGCTCAGCCATATCGATGAGTTTCTGGCGATCCGCGACGCGTTCCCGGACGATAGTACTCAGGCCTGAGAACGGTCGCGGTCCTTAACCACTCTCAAGCTTGCGGTGCCGAACGTTCAGTCTGCTGATAACGCTGAATAAAATCTTTACACGAAGCGTTGGCGTCCTGCTGCTGAATCGATAACGTCAGCTCTCCAACCGTCAGCCCGTATTTATGCAGCGTCGAGCGATTCACCAGTTGCTGTGGCGTGACCAGATATAACCAATCTTTGACTGCCACATCAATACTGCCGTCGACCTGCGGAATGCGTAGCACATACTCCCAATACAGCGTATTGCCGGCGATACGTCCACTGGCGGCGCCTACCACATCTTCGGCACTGCCACTGATTTGGCCATCCGCGCCGACCTGCAGCTGCCAGTGACGTTTATCGGTGCGACCATCGCTGTATAAAAAAATCTCGTACAAATCGCCGCGGTTGCCTTGCCACTGGCCACAGAGCTCGGCAGAAAAATGCAAAGTCTGCTGACCACGCCAGTTCTGCAGTACGCCAAACGCCTGACTGCTACCGCTAAAGAAGCCGGGTAACGTCAATTTGGGTTGCATCTGCTGGTAGTCATCCAGCGATTGACTACAACCACTGAGCAAGAGCAGGATAACGGGCGCAGTGACAAGTTTCATTTACAGTTCCGGGTTTGATTGCAGATATCGCAGTTACGCTGGAAATCTCCTGTTGGATCTGCCGCAGCCACCGCTGCAGCCTGATGTTGAGCGCTAGCTCGGCCAGACCGCCGCATTTGTCCGGCCGGGCCTGTGGCATGTGCTGGAGCTGGCGCCGCAGACCCTGCTGGCGGATCACAAAACCAGGAACTGGAAGTGCATGAAATAAAATACTTTTTTGGCATAATTGCAAAATAATCGAATTTTTTCCGATTTTGCCAAACTATATACATTCGAGCCCCGACCAAGGCATATCAACAACGCAAAAACAGACAGCACAGTGTTTAAACGCAGCGACGAAACCCTAATAGAAAAAGCCATCCATGGCGACGAGCGAGCCTGGCACCAGCTGGTCGGTCGCTATCAGTCGGCTTTGTACTATTACAGCCTGCGGTTGACGGGCAACCCGGACGACGCCCGTGACTTGTTACAGGACGTATTGTTAGTGTTGTGCCGGAATTTGTCACAGTTTCGCGGTGACAGCAGTTTTAAGACCTGGTTATTCGGCATTGCAAACTACCGCGCCATGGATATGTTGCGAAAACGCAAACCAACGCAGGATCTGGATGATTTACCGGAACTGGAACATGAAGATCAACCCAGCCACGAACAGCGTCTATCCGCTCAACAAACGCAGCTGCTGGTGCAGCAAAAATTAACAACACTACCGCCGGAGCAAAAACTGGTGGTCGAGTTGCGGTTTTATCAACACTTTACCTTTGACGAAATTGCCGACCAATTGGCGATCTCAAGCAATACAGTGAAATCAAGATTTTACAGCGCTCTGGATAAACTCCGGGTGCAATTGGAGGACCACGATGTCGAACAGTCAGCAAGTTTTTGACGCCTGGCTCGCCGGTGATCTGACCACCGATGCCTGCCGCAAAGCCCTATCGGCTGATCCGGTTTGGCGGGCGCGTTTTGAGACGGCCGCCCAGCTGCAACAACTGGCCCGCCAGCCGGATTATGCGCCGGTGCCACAAGTGGACACCAGCAGCATGTTCCGCCAGCAGTGGGGCCATAAATCCGCGCCCACCACATCCTGGTGGCCGCGGCTCAGCGTCGGGATGTCGGCGCTGGCGCTGGTAATTAGCATGTCGCCACTGAGTCTGCAGGTACAAAACGGTGGGATTGCGCTGCGCTGGAGCGAGGTCGACCCGTTGGAAATGCAGCTCCAGGTGCAACAACAAGTGGCAGCACAGCTGGCCAGCTATAAAACCGAACAACAACAGTATCTGCAGACCCAATTGCAGACACAACAGCAACAACAGGCGTCGCAGCTGATCCTGCTGAAGGATTATCTGACTGAAGCCGAACAGAAAAACCGGCGCGGTGACATGCTGGAACTGGTGGAATACCTCAACCAGCAGCGACAGGCCGACTGGCAATACTGGCAGGACAATGTCCAGCCAACCCAGGCGCGACTGAATTACAGCCCGGATAACCGCATTAATCGCCAAAATTAACGCCCCAACTAATGGAGTTGTGTGATGAAACTGATCTCTTCTGTGGCAGCCGCCGTGCTGCTGACTTTATCGACGGGTGGCCATGCGGCGACGCAGGTCAGTGACAAACTGAAGCAAAATCTGGAAATTATGCGGGATATCCTGCAAAAATCGATGGAACACTCAGGTCATTCGTCTGGCGTCGGCCGGATTGACCTGAGTTATCTGGCCGGTCAGGGTGTGTTATTCCAAACCCGCACATCCGGTGGTTTTGGTCACTTTTTTGCGGTAGCCCCTGTTGCACCGCTCCCACCGGTTGCGCCGATTTCCCCCCTGGACCTGCAAGCCATCACCGATCAGGCCAGTGCAGTAGCGCAAGCCGCTTTAGCCGGTCATGCCGTTGATGAAGACCAGCTACAGGAATTGCAGGAACAGGCTGAACTTGCCGCTGAACAAATGATGGAACAGCACGAACGGATGCGTGATCAAAGCCGCGAACTGCGCGAGCAAAAACGCGATTTGGAACGCGATTTACGTGATGTGCAGCGGGAAAAACGCGATGTCGAATTCTCAGGCAAAGTCGGCAAACTGGATGCCGAGCAGCAAAAACAGTTAACTCAACTGACCGCTAAAGAAGCGGCTCTGGCAAAACAAGTCAAAGAGATGCAGCAAAAATATGATGCTGCCGAACAGGAGATGCTGAAAAAGCGCCAGGAACAAGCCAAAATTGCCCAGCAAAAACAAACTGAGCTGATCGCACAGGTCGGCAGCAAATTTGCGGCAACGCTGTGTGATTACGGTGCCAGTCTGCGTGAATTAAAAGACAGCGAATTTGTCTCACTGCAACTGTCGACTGATGGCGGCCGCGACAGCAGAGATATTTATTGGGTATTTAAAAAATCTGATATTAATCAATGCATCAGTGGCAAGCTCGGCGCAGAATCTTTGTTGAAAAAAGCGGACTATTATCAATATTAAGCACAACCCTGTTAATTCAATCTAATATGCCGGGTCTGCCATACAGACCCGGTTTTTCTGTTCAAACACCCGCGTTCCTCAAATTTATCCAACCACAGACTTGACAGTCCCGCCGTCGCTGCGTAAAAAGCCCTTCCAGTAAGCGCCATCACTGTTAGGATTTGAGATGACAGTCAGCCCATTGCCTGAGCCTGCCTGGTTAACCGACGCGATTGAACAGTTTTATCTGCATGGCCTCGTCGTGATCCCCAAAGCATTGCCAGACAGCCTTTGTCAGCAATTGTCTGAGGAAGCACAGCAGGCGCAGTTAAAACCAGCCGGTATTGGCCGCGGCCAGGACTTGCAGCTGGACCCGGACATTCGCCGTGATCAGACCTTATGGCTCGATGGCAGTTCTGACGCGCAGCAGCAATATCTGGCTTTAATGTCGTTCATCCAGCAAGCGGCTAACCGTCGGTGTTTTCTTGGCCTGACCCATCATGAAGCGCACTTCGCCCGCTATCAGCGCGGTGATTTTTATCAGAAACATCTGGACGCCTTTACCGGCCGCTCCAGTCGGATGCTGACCACAGTGTGTTACCTCAATGACGTGGCCAGCGGCGGCGCCTTACAAATTTACGACGACAACGACTCGCCATTGCTGCAAGTTCAGCCACAGGCCAGCACGCTGGTGTTGTTTGAAAGTGCCCGCTTTCCGCATGAAGTATTGCCGGCAGACTCAATCCGTTTCAGCATCGCGGGGTGGTTTCGCATAGATTAGAAATAACTGAAATTTTCCTGACAAAACGCCTGACTGAGCTATGCTCAGCGATGATTCCCCCAGATTTTCATACATTTACCAAAAAGGATTTAACCGGATGCGCCAGAATTTGCCGATCACGACGCGCGAGCGGACCTTTCCTGCTGGTCAGAAACTGATTTCGACCACAGATTTAAAGGGCACTATCACTTACGCCAACGATGCATTTGTTGCCATTAGTGGCTTCTCCCGTAGTGAACTTGTAGGCCAGCATCACAACATTGTCCGCCATCCCGAGATGCCGGCAGCCGCTTTTAAAACCATGTGGCAACATTTACAACAAGGCAAAGCCTGGATGGGACTGGTGAAAAATCGCTGTAAAAACGGCGATTTTTATTGGGTACACGCCTATGTCACTCCCATCAGCGAAATGGGGAAAGTGGTTGGTTATGAATCGGTACGCGTGGTGCCGGACCGTCAGCTGGTGCAACATGCCAATGAGATGTACGCGCAGATTAATGCCGGCAAAACGCCAAAAGGCCGCAGTTCTGCGCTGGCTTACCAGCTGGGCTGGTACGCGTTGCCGGGTTTGTCGCTGACAGGCGCAGCGGTTTGTTTCGCGGTGGGCAGTGTCGGCTGGACCGCCGGACTCGCTGCAGTCGCAGCAATCGCGGCGATGGCCACGATGCAGCTGCGCAGTAACAGCGAACTCGCGGTATTACGTCAGGCGATGCAACATCCGTTTACCGATAGCCTGGCTGTGTTGACCTATGCCCGCCATGGCGGAGCTTTAGGTGAGCTGGAAGTCGCGCTGACCGCCAGTAATTCGCATCTGGATACGATGCTGACGCGGATTGAAGATTCCGCCACCACTGTCGCGCAACGTTCAGTGTCTGCTTATGAATTGTCCAATCAGTCCGTGCAACATCTGCAACAACAGCAGCAACAAACGGAGCTGGTTGCCACTGCGATGCATCAGATGACCACGACTATCGCCGAAGTTGCCAGCCATGTGCAGGAAACTGCGACCAAAGCCAATGACGCCGATATGCTGGCCCGGCAAGGCTCCGCCATTGCCCGCCAAACGCGTGAGGCCATTTTGCAGCTGCAGCAAACTGTCAACGGTGTGAGTCAGGCGGTCACTACGCTCGCCGGTCAAACCAGCTTGATTAATCAGGCGGCACAAATCATTGAACAAATCGCCGATCAAACCAATCTGCTGGCATTAAACGCCGCGATTGAGGCGGCGCGCGCCGGAGAACAAGGCCGCGGTTTTGCCGTGGTTGCCGATGAAGTCCGTCATCTGGCATCCCGTACGACCGAATCCACCCGGCAGATATATCAGATTATCCGACAACTGTCTGAACAGGCGAAAAGCTCGGTCACAGTGGCTGAAAACGGTGTGCAGGATGCGGCGGTTGGCGTGTCTAAAGTGCAGGAAGCCGAGCAAATGCTAAGCGGGATCAGCGAAGTGGTGATTGGCATCGCCAGTATGGCGACGCAAATGGCCGCTGCGGTCGAACAACAATCCCATGTCGCTGAAGATATTAATCAGCAAGTCGTATCAATCTCGACGCTTGCCAATGACAGCATGCAAAGCGGCAAAGAAGTTTGTCACAGCAGCGAGCAGTTAAACAACACCGCAGAAGAACTGCATGAGCTGGTCCTGCGTTTTCGCCGCGATGTCTGACAAACTTTAACGCATGACGTTGGCGCCACCAAGGACGATTTATCGGCCCTGGTGGCGCTGTTGTTTCTGCTGATACATCCGCTCGTCCGCGACGCGGATCAGTTGGTCAGCATCGGATCCGTCATCCGGAAACAGCGCCTGACCAATGCTGCAGCCGATCTGCACTGTTGCCATGCTCAGCACAAAAGGTTGCGCCAAAGCTGCGGTGATTTTCGCCGCGACTGTGCTGACTTCCAATGGCGACTCCAGCTGTGGCAGTAAGACGACAAATTCATCGCCACCGAGCCGCGCCACTGTGTCCGATGCCCGCAATGATTTGCGTAAAGCTTCCCCGGTCGCTTTCAGTAACTCGTCTCCGGCCGCATGCCCATACTCATCATTAACCGGCTTAAATTTGTTCAAATCCAGCAGCAATACCGCCAACTGACGCTGATGCCGGCTGCAATAGGTCAGCGCCTGGTGCAGCCTATCCATAAACAAGGCCCGGTTCGGCAAGCTGGTCAGGCTGTCGTGCTGCGCCAGATAACGCATTTGCTGCTCAGCTTTGCGCCGTTCGGTCAAGTCGCGCGCGACCCCGACCACACCGATAAATTCGCCGGCTTCGTTGTAGATCCCACCGGTTTTCACTTCGCTCCAGACAGTCCCGCCATCTTTATGCGGCTGCTCTAAATCGGCGACAAATTCCGGATAAGGCTTACCGGCCGCGACCAGCGCACTGGCCTGGATCATTTGATTCCAGACCAGCTGCGCAGAATCCGGTGACAGAGCTTCGGTTACATGCTGCTGCATCACTTCTTCCGCAGTATAACCACGATAGCGTTGCACCGATGGACTGACATAAGTGATATTGCCGACCAGATCCATCGTCCAAATCACGTCGCTGGCATGGTCCGTCAGCAACCGGTGCCGTGCTTCACTCTGGCGCAAGGCTTCGCGATCACGCTGACGCTCCAGACTAATCGCTATCAGCGAGCCAACATCGCCGAGTAATTCATAATCCTGCGCATTAAATTCGGACTGTTGCCAGACCAGCAACACACCGGGGATCTGACTGCAGTCGCCTTGCAATGGAAAGGCACAAAACCGCAGCAGCCCTGCGGCCACACCGGTAAATTCCGGACTGGGGTTGCCGAGCTGCGGCACCCGCAATAAATTCAGCCCGGGGACATCACAATCATTGTCAAACACCGCGATCCGTTGCTGCATATCGCTCCAGCCCGCAGCACTCAGATCGATATGGAGCAAGAGCGGTAACTCTCCCCGCCGGTCCAGCAACAATAATGGATGAAAACCGCTGCGAAATTGCTGTAATTGCTGCAACACGCTGGTCAGCAGTTCATGCGGCGCAGTTTCGTCCCGCAGCATTTGTTGCAAGATCTGGCTGCGGGCATGTTGCCAGCCTTGTTGCTGGCGTTTTTGTTGCAGCAGCTGATGCAAGCGCCGATTGACCTGGGTGATGTAAGCCAACAGCGCCAGCGCCAATAACAACCCCAGCAGCACCAGTAATGCAATCAGCACCCAGGTTAAATCGATTGGCGTCGACGCCTGATACAAAAAACCATCCAGATCCGGCACTGTGCGGAGCAATCCCTGCTGCTGATACACCGAGGCGATATGTAGCCAACGCTCCGGATTTATATAACCAGGCTCAATCAAATCGGTCTGCAATAACGACTGCATCGCTGCCGCTTCGGCCAGCAACATGGCGCGGCTGCTATCCGTCGGATAGCGTTGCTGCATATATTCAATCACTTCCGCCGGATGCTGCATCGCATAGGACCAGCCACGCAAACTGGCGGCGCGGAATTTCTCTACCAGCTCCGGCTTTTTTTGCCAGAGCTTGTTGCTGGTGAACAGATTATCACCATAAAAATCGATGCCGGCACTGCGCGGGGTAAACTGATGATAGGCAATACCGGCCTGTTGCAGAATTAAAGGTTCATTGCTGCTATAGGCAGAGATCGCAGCGACCTGGCCGTCAATCAAATCAGGCAATGAGGTGCGGTGTTCTATCAGTTGATAGTCTCGTGTAGTCAGGCCTTCGCGATTCAGGTAGGCCTGTAGTTCCTCTGCGCCACTTTCCAGCATCACTTTCTGCCCACGCAGCGCCTGGATATCTGGGTCCGCAGCGGTTGGCCGTGACAGCAGCACCAACGCCGAGTGCTGAAACACGTTGGCCAGCAACCGTACTTGCTGGCCTTTGGCATAATCCAGTAACAAGCTGCTGGTGCCGACGCCAAACTGCGCCCGGCCTGCCAGCACTTCGTCGAGTACTTTCAGGCCCGGAGTCGCCGCAACCAGCTCGACTTTTAACCCGGCCTGCGCGTAATAACCCTGTTGCTCCGCCGCATAATAACCGGCGAACTGAAAACCGTGTTGCCACTTTAGCTGCAGCCGGACTTTCTCCGCAGCGAACAGCAGCTCGGCCGGCCAACACAGTGCAAACAGGGCCCACAGCCAACGGCTATTCACCGATATCCTCGAACCACAAGGCAGGACGTTCGGCAATAAATTGCTGCATCAAAGACTTACAGCGTTCATCCTGCAGATTGATCAGTTCAACGCCCCGGCTTTGCAGATAAGCTTCTGGTCCCTGAAAAGTCTGGTTCTCACCGATCACCACTTTCGGGATGCCATACAACAACACGGTGCCACTGCACATGTCACAGGGTGATAAAGTGGAATACAACACGGCGCGGCGGTAATCGGCAGCCTGCAGCCGGCCGGCATTTTCCAGACAGTCCATTTCGGCATGCAAAGTACAGCTGCCTTTTTGCACGCGCTGGTTGTGGCCCCGTCCGACGATTTTTCCGTCGATAACCAGCACAGAGCCTATCGGAATGCCGCCTGTGGCCAGCCCCAGTTCCGCTTGTTCTATGGCCGCCTGCATAAATGGATCTGACATGTTGCGCTCCGCTGCTGAGTTCTGGTTAAGCCTGTGCCGTCAATGGCTTGCCGTCAAGGTTGCTGCAGCAAAGGCGTGATTAAATTCTGCAGCCACTGCAAAGCCCAGTGCAAACGCGGCGTCAGATGGCGCCGGTGTGGATACAACAGCCAGACCGGCATCGCCGGTTGCGGCAGCCCTGGCAACACTTCGACCAGCGCCCCGCTGGCAAAGTAATGCTGCAAACCAAATCTGGGCGCCTGGATCAGACCGAGGCCTTGCAGGCACGCAGTCTCGTAACTGTCGGTATGATTGACCGTCACTGCGCCCGGTAAAGCAAAATACTGCAACTGCTCATGCTGCAGATAAGCCAATCCCGGGTCCTGTGCGCCAAAATGGCGGACATAATGCACCTGCTGGTGACCAGCCAAATCCGCCAGCTGCACCGGCGTACCAAACTGTGCCAGATAGGCCGGACTGGCCGCCAGTGTCAGCGGAGCGACACCAAGCTGTTTCGCCACCAGCCCTTCACTGTCAACACTGCCGATGCGCAGCACCAAATCAAAACCTTCGGCGACCAAATCCACTTTGCGATCGGTGCAGCTGATATCCAGTTGTAATTTTGGCTGCGCGGCCAGTGCCGCCGGCAACGCCGGGAGTATCAGTAACCGAGCGATACCGGTCGGCAGATCAATCCGCAGTTTTCCACTTAGTTCGCCTTGTTGCGGCACAAACAGCTGATTCAGCTGATCCAGCTCCGCCAGCAGCTCAACACATCGCGGATAAAACAACTGGCCGTCACTGGTCAGCTGTACTCTGCGGGTGGTGCGTGCCAGCAACCGGCTACCCAGCTGAGTCTCGAGCTGGCGCACCAGCGTCGAGACATAGGTGTTCGACAGGCCCAGACTTTCCGCCGCCAGATGGAAACTTTTCAGTTCCGCAGTGCGGGCAAAGACCCGGTAAGCCAGTAGCAAATCCTGCATGCCAATTATCCTCAAATAGCGAATAGTTTAAGCATTTTTAGCATATTTATTGGTTATTTGCTTATCAATAGACTGCAGCTGTCGGTGGCACTTTCGCCCACCTGAAGGAGCAACAGATGAGCAATAAAATCGTATTAATTACCGGCGCCAGCCGTGGCCTTGGCAAAAACGGCGCGTTAAAACTGGCAGAGGCTGGCTTTGATTTGATCCTGACTTATCAGCACAATGCGCTGGAAGCTGAACAGGTTGCCGAGCAGGCACGGGAACTGGGCCAGCGTGCCGTGGCGCTGCAACTGGACTTGGCGGCTCCGCACACGCTGCCCGATTTTGTCCGCCGGCTCAGCGAAACCCTGCAGTCGCGTTGGAACGGCCGCACACTGGACGCGCTGATCCATAACGCCGGCATCGGCATCCATACGCCTTTCACCGAGACCAGCATGGCGCAGTTTGATCAGCTGCTGAATATCCATGTCAAAGGGCCGTATTTTCTCACCCAGCAGCTGTTACCGCTGTTGTCCGATAACGCCCGCATTCTGCAGTTGTCGACCGGACTGACTCGCTTTGCCATCCCGGGTTACAGTGCTTATGCGATGATGAAAGGCGCAGTGGAAACCATGACATTGTATCTGGCGAAAGAACTGGCGCCGCGTGGCATCCGCGTCAATGTGCTGGCACCAGGGGCTATCGAAACCGATTTTGGTGGCGGCGCCGTGCGGGACAATCAGGCGATTAACCAATACCTGGCGGCCAACACTGCGCTCGGCCGGGTCGGTCAGCCGGATGATATCGGCGCTGTGATGCGGTTGTTACTCAGCGACGACGCCGGCTGGATCACCGCTCAGCGCATCGAAGCGTCCGGTGGCATGTTCCTCTGATGCAGCCATGGCCGGCGCACTGGCGGCTCTTTGCTGGTTAATCAGCAATAACAATTCGGCCGTTGCGGCAGCATCGGCCAAAGCGCGATGGTGTTGCGTCAGCTTTATGCCAAAATGCGCCGTCAGATTGCCGAG
>JAIXSW010000522.1 GCA_027484495.1 Gammaproteobacteria bacterium | reverse complement strand
GATGATCGGGGTCGACACCGCTTGCGTTGCTTGAGCTTGTACTTGCTCGACTTGTTGCTGCGCTTGCTGCTTGGCATCGTTGATCGGAGTCAGTACTGCTTGTGTCGTTTGGTCTTTTACTTGCTGGACTTGTTGCTCGGCTTGCTGTTTCGCATCGGTGATCGGGGTCAGTACTGCTTGTGTCGATTGCTCTTTTGCCTGCTCGACTTGTTGCTGAGCTTGCTGCTTAACATCGTTGATCGGGGTCAGTACTGCTTGTGTCGATTGCTCTTTTGCTTGCTCGACTTGTTGCTGCGCTTGCTGTTTCGCATCAATTAAAGGCGATATGGCTTTATCCACTAAGGATTGCTTTTTCTCTTCTATCAGATTTTTAGTCTGGCCTTTTATGTCTTTCAGATTTGTTGTGTTATCAACTATTGGCGCTAGTGCAGCAGGTACAGGGATTTTATCTGACAGTTGTTGTTTTGCTTTGTTTATCGCTTGCTGCTGGAGTTTGGCCGGGTCGGTGTAGTCACTGAGCTCTTTGGGCCAAACCGGGATCTGCGCTGCGACTTCGCTATTTAATTTTTCAGCAAACACCTGCGGAGCACCACCACTCACCAATAGTACTGCCATTTGGTTTGTTTCTGAGTTCCAGACAAAACCAGCTTTTTCGGCCAATTCAGGCACCGGTGTATACTTAGACACTACGTAAAATAGTGGGCCTTCCTGCTGGATTTTATCTGCAGTTTCAAGTAGTTGTACTGCACCCGCATAGTTGCTTCCCAATAGCGGTTCAAGCCTTGATTGGATTAATGGCTGCTTAAATAAATTCGCTTCTTTAGGATCCAGACCAACCATTGGTTTTAACAATGCCCACATCAGCTGGCCTTGGGGCGCTAATAACAGAGCGGGGGCGACACACTGGGTCAATAAAGTGACACACAGCAATACACAACTTAAATGGCGAAGTCTGCGATTAGATAATAAGGTCAATGTGCATCTCCGGGACGGGTTTGAGCGTCTAATTCCCGTTGTTTTTTGCCCAATATTTTGCGTTCTTTAAATTGTTCTATCGATTTCGCTACAGAGTGATATATCAGGGTCAAAGGGCCCATTTTTAACAAATGGCCCCGGATAAACCAGAAAAAATGAGCAGGTCTGTGCCAGAAACTCGTATGATCTAATAGGTGCGTTAATAAAAACTGCATTTGCCATAACCGGTAGCGGCTAGCTGCAGGAGCGAGTTGTTTTATCTCAGTTGGAAGTTCAATCGCAAACAGCTGATTTAATGTGTTCAGTGCATAAAAAACAGCAGCTTGAGCATTAGAGTTTTCTGCGGCCTGCAAAATATCTGTAAAGCTTTGTCTTGCCATCACCTCATGATAAAGCAGATTCAGGTCGACCAAGTCTTTAACCAGTTTGTGCGTTTCATCCTGATAAAACAGATGTACAGCGGCGTGCATAAAAAGGTATGCCGGAGAAGGGGTTAAAAACGCACTGCCTAGTAATGCAGAAGCATGACGAACAAGCGGTTCAACTAAGATATCTTCATTCGAAGAAACTGGAAACAGGTGGTGGTGTAAATCAATATTGGCGCCGCGCAGGAAGTGAGTTAACGGCGGATGTTGATGCGTCCAACGCAAATAGTAACGTCTGTCGTACGCGGACATGGTGAATTCAAGATAACCTGCATCCTTTAGCATCTGTAATGCCAAAGCATAGTGACTGTCGGGCACTAACAGGTCGATGTCAGAGAACACCCGGCCTCTGGCAAACGCATAGCCGTCTAAGCGATAAGCCACACCTTTCACCAAAACTGCTGGAACATTTGAACCTTCAAAGATCTTCTCGAGTTCCAGCATTTCATTTAATAGCGTGATCTTTTGTTTTTCCGCATAATGAAAACCAGATACCAAATGGTTCTTTACCTGCTCTGGGATCAAATGCCAAATGCTTGAGTCTTTTGCCAAAAAATAACAGCTTCCCAAAAGCGCATACTGCCGAGCTTCCTCAATAAACGCAGTCCACTGTTTTAACGTCGCAGTCTGACAATAATCAGCCGGTGCGCGGACAAAAGCTAAACATTCACTCTTCATTTAGCAGCGCCTCTATCTGATCAATCGCAAGCTGGCCATCATTGTATTCAAAGCAAAATCCTTCAACCGATGCACTCATTTGATACAACGCATGAAACCCGCTTTCGCCCATCACACTGTAATTAAAGCTATTGAGTGCTAATTGCATAAACAGTGCAGACTGTGACAATGCATAACCGGAAAGACCCTCAGCTTTGGCATTATATTTAGGAAAAATGACCAAACGTGGGATAGCCGGCGTGTTACGTTGAGTCCAGCTGACTGGGGTTGGCTGAAGGTAAGCCATAGTGCCTTTATGAGTGCCTTCCGTGCGCTGGTATAGTTTTGCTGCAGGAAACAGGCGACTAATTACAGCAAGTGAGTTGTTTTTAAGACTTAGTGGTCTCACACAAGGCAGGATTTGACCGGTTTCAGGGTCCAACATGCAATGTTCATCTGATAACAATCGCCAGCCTTGCAACATCATCATCGCGCACAAAGTACTCTTTCCAGAGCCAGGTGGTGCCGGCAGGATCACAGCAAGGCCATTCTTTTCCAACACCGCAGCGTGAATGCACAGATAACGGCTTTGGTAAGTCGCCACACACCAGTTTAATCCCCATTCGAACATCGGTACTGCTTGAAAAGGTTCCGCATAGCGAAAATGTTGTTTACCGAGTTTAAATGCCAAACTTCCGCCAGGTTGCCAAAAGCGGCGTTTATAATTGACACCAAAGTCGTAAATGCAATCCGAAGAAACGCTTTTAAGAACGTCTGGGGCATAGAGTTCGCTTAACTGCGAATACAGGGTTCGGGAGCTGGTCTGGATAAGAAACTTAAATGGAGCAAGGTCGAGCGCAAATGAAGTGGTCATAAAGGCGGGGACTCTGTCTCTCCTGACTGAATTGCCTCTGACGCTGTGTTGACATCCGTGGCATGTGTCCAGCGATTAAAAATGATTTTATCCGAATTGTCCAGACAATCTAAAACAACTAAAGCACTGTCGGATTCAGGAACGAATCCAAGCAGTGCTTCTAAGTAGTTGGGCAACGATTTCAAAATCAGAGTGGAGACATGTACAGTTTAAACAAACTATGCAGGTCTTTTAACCGGCCTTCTGCTTTTGCATTCCAGTAGGCATTAATTAATGCCTGTGGCTCAGGGAAGCATTTGTCAGAACCATACCGTAACGTGTATTCAGGATGGCGTTCCCAAATAGATCCGATAATGGCCGCGATTGCATATTTTTCAGGGCTATCGCCGCCTTTCAGGATTGCGCCAACCTGGCCAATCATGCCAGGGCACAATTTTGACGCGTCGGTATTACCTTTTACTAACACATTGTTGCAGTTAGCAGGCATCCGTGAGTTGTTTTTATTATAACTAACCGGAGCTGAAGTAACCCACTGTCTATTGCTGGCAAGTTTTGAAGTCGGCGCGTTGGTGACGATTAAGGCACTTGAACCTTTTTT
>JAIXSW010000008.1 GCA_027484495.1 Gammaproteobacteria bacterium | reverse complement strand
TTTAGAAAAAAGCGCAAGGATGGGCCTGCATGAATGCTTTAAGCGGCATTTTATCGCTTAGATTGATTGGCGTAGCCGCGAGAAGAGCACGGGAATAGACTAAGAGATGACGCTGGTAGATTAACCAACACGCGCTGCAGGCAGGGCTATAAGATCTGCTGCGCTCGTATCCGCGAGACTTTTGGGGCCGTTCGTTACATCACTTTTTGCGAATACGATAGCCGACGGATGTTTGCACGTCGGTTCCTGTGCACACGGTATTCTGTTGCATCAGGGCCCGATCGCATTCATCGTCGGGGCCAACTTTGCTGGAGACACAATATTCAAAGCGGGTGCTGGTTTTTACCGGCGTTTGCAAGATGCCGGCAGGTAACTCCTGCCAGCGCCAGCGTTTGACCTGTGTCAACGATTCTGCAGCAAAATCCTTACTGGTTGCCTTGAGCACGCGCAGATCTTTGATTTGATAATCCGGTGTGATGACGTACTCGACAGTGGCACAGCCATTACGGCCTTTTATTGCTTCTTCGATCGGGTATCTGGGTTCAAAGCGTTTTAATAGCTGCCACTGTGGTTTTAATAATTCAGCGTCTGTTACCGGCAGTGCTGCGTACAGGCTGGAGTTGGTTGCTGCGGTTTCAGTCGTGGCCGGGGTTGAGGTCGTACTGCTACAGGCACTAAGTCCGGCCAAACATAAAATGGCGGAAGTTCTGAAAAAGTGTCGCATGCTAAACAGTCCTTGTTATTGAAACATCGAGAAGTCGAGGTTATCGTAGACGATTGAAAAAAAGCAAGTTTGTTCGGGCGGGGTTACAGGATTTTGTCAGCAGATCGATGCCGGCCCGCCCTGTACGGAAGAAAAAAACGAGCCTGTCTGCTCATCTCAATTTTAATGGCCAATGCCAGCAGGCTGTGTTAGACCCAGCCGGGCAAAAAGAGTACGGCATCTATGATTATACGTCTGGCCACCGCTGCTGATGCAGGCTTGTTGGCGGATTTTTACCGCGCCAATGCTGAGCATTTTGGTCGTTGGGAGCCAATCCGGCCACAGGGTTATTATGACGTAGCGACTATCCGGCAGAGATACGTTGACTATGAACAACAACATCTGAATGGCAGTGCCGCCTATTTTATCGGTATACGCGATGGCCATGTCATTGCACAGTGTTCTTTGACCAACATTATCTATGGCCCGTTTCGGGCAGGTTTCATCGGTTATGGCGTCAGCGAAGCACTGGAGGGGACGGGCTGCATGCGACAACTTTGCCAGGCAGTGATTGAGCATGCCTTTAAGGTGCTTGAACTGAACAGAGTGATGGCGAACTATATGCCTGCGAACAAACGCTCTGGCCTTTTACTGCAGAGGTTGGGTTTTACTGAAGAAGGTTATGCAAAAAAATACCTGAAAATTAACGGCCGCTGGGAAGATCATATATTAACGGCATTGGTTCATCCGCAAACTTGTTAGCCTGGCTGCTTTGATGTTGGGTTCATTCAGACAGGCGGCCTGGAACGCTGGTCGAGGGTGCTGTCGCAATAGCCGCACCCACAACAAAACCCCGGTACCGCTGCGCTGACCGGGGACAGGTGTTCAACCGCAATCTAGCCCATCAAAGCGAATACCAACTCAGCTCTTCAGTACTTGCGACAGCGTCTGATAACCTTGACGGATAGTCGTGATCCGGTTGCTGGAGTTGTCGTGTTCGATAAACTGGTGGCGGATGCCCGCTTGCTCAGCTTTGGCGAAAATGGCTTTAAAATCAATAGTGCCGGTACCAACGTCAACCATGGCGCCGTCTTTGGCCATATCTTTGACATGGACCAGCGGGAAGCGGCCCGGATTGGCGGCAAACAGTTTCAGCGGGTCGACGCCGGCTTTGACCGCCCAGAACAAGTCCAGCTCCATCTTGACTAAATCTTGCTCGGTTTCGCTGAGTAACACGTCGTAAGGCACACCGCCTTTGACCGGCAGCAGCTCGAAATCATGGTTGTGATAGGCCAGCTGCAGGCCAGCGTCTTTGATCGGTTTGGCAAAGCCATTCAGTTCGACCGCCAGCTTTTTATAGTTGTCGACTGAATCGCCGCGCTGCTCTTCGGATAACCAGGGCAGCACAATATATTGATGGCCAATCACTTTGGCATCTTTGATCACTTGTGGCAGGGCGCTTCTGAGCACTTCCAGTGGCACATGCACAGACGGCGCAGCAAGGCCGTTGGCATCAAGCAGTTTGCGGATATCTGCGGCACTGTGGCCAAAATAGCCGGCGAATTCGACATCGCCGTAACCGACGCCCGCGACCAGTTTCAGCGTGTCGGCGACACTTTTTTCCATCATGTCACGCAGTGTGTATAACTGCAGGCCGGCTTTTTTTGCGGCGCCACTGCTGCTTTGGCCGGCAGCCAGTGCCTGCAAAGGGTTACCGAGCAGAGTCAAAGCGGCTATGCCTGCACTCGTTTGCTGCAGAAACTGACGACGGCTTGGCGATGGCAGTGTTGAGGTCGTGATCATGATGAAGCTCCCTGTTGTGGTCTGATAGCGGTTTGTCTAGCTAATCTGGTGCTGCTGTCGTGCTAGCTGTTTTGTTGAGTTGGCGCCGGGCCGGTACTCCCTCTGATCACCAGATCAAAAGGCAAAATCACTTTTGGCGCCTTACTGAGTTTTCCTTCCAACACATCAATCAGCAACCGCACTGCGGTGCGGCCGAATTCTTCCGCGGGCTGCGCTATCGTGGTCAGCGGCGGATCAGTAAAAGCGGCAAATGAAATGTCGTCAAAGCCAGCGACTGAGATATCTGCCGGCACGCGCAACCCCTGCTGTTTAATGCGCTGAATGGCGCCAATCGCCATCTCGTCGTTTTCACAGAAAATCGCCGTAGGCGGATCCGGCAGAGCCAGCAAATCGCCGGCAGCCTGATAGCCGGATTGCAGCGAGAAATTCCCCGGCGACAGTAATTCTTCGGCAAAAGGCACGCCGGCAGCCTGCAGCGCATCGCGATAACCGGCAACACGGTCGCGGGTTAATGGGCTACGGGCCGGGCCTTTAATCATCGCGATACGCTGATGCCCAAGTGCTAATAAATGTTCGGTCATCGCACTTGCTGCCGCGCGGTTATCCAGCACCACGGTCGGGCAAGGCGCTTTGTCGAGCACTTCACAGGCATTGACCATTGGTAATAAAGCCGGCGCTTCGTCATTGGGTTCGGCTGGCTCTGCGGCGCTAAAAGGATTGTGCGCCCGCAGTTGAATCAGGCCATCCGCCTGTGAGGTCTGCACCATCTTGGCGTAGGCCGCTTCCATCTCGTCATCACCGAGCGTGTTGCCAAGCAGCAGCGCATATTGGTTTTCGTGCGCAGCTTCCTGCATGCCGCTGATCACACGGGCGAAGAATACGTTGGCGACAGTGGGGACCAGCACGACTAAATTATGCGTTTTGCCAGAGCGGAAGCGCACTGCCATTAAATTGGGTTTGTAGCCGGCCGCTTTAACCGCCGCCAGTACTTTGTTACGGGTCTTCAGCGACACCAAATCGGGTTGCTGCAAAGTCCGGGAGACTGTTGCCACGGACACTTCGGCCAAACGGGCCACTTCGCGGATGTTGGACATAGGCGTTCTTTTTGTTGGATCCAAACCGGCATTCTACTCAGTTCCGTGACTGATGATGCAATAGCTTTCAATGTAACCGGTAACATTTATAAGGGATATTCTGTGCGCTGTGAAGGGGGGCTGTGGCTTTTCTGCGCAATAAATTAGTGCAAATGCTCGCTTCTGGTGCGGCGCTGATTTTAGTTTTGTGCAAAAATGCCGCAAATATTTTGCTTTTGGCCGGATTTTAGGTTGACGCGGCAAAATGTAATCCGTTACATTTTTTAAATCAGGCTTGGGTGGCATTGCGGTGTCTGCATCCGCCCCGGCTTTTCCACATCGCTTTTGTCAGGGATACACACATGGTTCAGCCAGTCCGACCCCGTTCGCAGAAAATTCGTTTAGGCATGCTCGGTGGGGGCGAAGGTGCTTTTATCGGTGCCGTGCATCGTCACGCCGCGGCGTTAGATGGGCAGACCGAATTAGTCTGCGGTGCTTTTAGCCGTGACCCGGGTAACAACCAGCGCACCGGTCAAAGTCTGGATCTGGCACCTGAGCGTGTCTACGCAAGTTGGCAGCAGATGCTAGACGCGGAAGCGGCATTGCCGGAGCAGGAGCGGATGCAGCTGCTGGTCATCGTCACCCCAAATCAGCTGCATGTGCCGGTCAGCCGCGCCGCGATCGCCGCAGGTTTCCATGTGTTTTGCGAAAAACCGGCTGGCGTCACACTCTCTGAAACCGAATTGCTGGCGGCCGAACTGGCGCAAAGCGACCGGCTTTACGGGCTGGCGCACACTTACCTCGGGTATCCAATGGTGTGGCAGGCCAAACAGCTGGTGGCTGATGGTGTGCTTGGCACCTTACGTAAAATTTATGTCGAATACCCACAAGGCTGGCTGACCGACAATTTAGAAGCCAGTGCGCAAAAACAGGCGAGCTGGCGCACCGATCCGGCGCAGGCTGGCAATAGCGGTTGCATGGCGGACATTGGCACGCATGCCTTTGGTCTGGCTGAATTTATCAGCGGTCAGCGCATTCACCAGCTCTGTGCAGAACTGGCCAGTCATGTACCGGGCCGGCGGCTCGACGATGACGGTGCGGCCTTGTTTAAAACCAATGGCGGTGCCAGTGGTGTGCTGATCGCCAGTCAAATCTGTGCCGGCGAAGAAAACGCGCTGAAAATTCGGCTGTATGGCGACAAAGGCGGGCTGGAGTGGCAGCAGATGGAGCCAAACAGCATTATCGTACGGCCACATGGCGCGCCATTTTATGTGCTGCGCGCCGGGGCCGGTCAGGCAGGACTCGGCGCAGAAGCACTGAAACGTTGCCGTCTGCCGGCCGGGCATCCGGAAGGATATTTAGAAGCGATGGCCAATCTGTATCGTGATTTTGCCAACGCTATTCGCGCCGGTGAGCGCGGCACACCAAGCGGCGTGCCGGGGATCAGCGCTGGCTTACGCGGTATGGCCTTTATTGACACCGTCAGCACTGCCAGCAGTGAAAAATGGCAGGCAGTGCCGGATGTGGGTTAACCCGAATCTTCAAGCAATAAGCGGGTAGCCCCGTTATTGCGACAGCGTTTTAGCGAGGACACACAATGAACAGTATTCAGGGCCCGGCGATTTTCCTGGCGCAGTTTATGGGCGATACCGCACCATTTAACAATCTGATTAGTATGGCGAAATGGGCAGCGGACTTGGGTTACAAAGGCATTCAGGTGCCGACCAACGACCCCGCATTATTTGATTTGGAGAAGGCGGCGAGCAGTCAGGCCTACTGCGATGACATCAAGGCACAATGCGCCGCCGTCGGCATCAGCATTACTGAGTTATCGACACATCTACAGGGCCAGCTGGTCGCCGTACATCCGGCTTATGACGAACTGTTTGATAATTTTGCGCCGGCGCATTTACGTGGCAAGCCAAAAGAACGGACTGATTGGGCGATCGCACAGCTGAAACTGGCGGCAAAAGCCAGCCAGAATCTGGGCCTCAAAGCGCACGCGACTTTCTCCGGCGCTTTGTTGTGGCATCTGGTTTATCCGTGGCCACAACGACCGGCTGGCCTGGTCGAGCAGGGTTTTGCCGAGCTTGCCGCCCGCTGGTTACCGATCCTGGACGCTTTTGATGCGGCCGGTGTTGATGTTTGTTATGAAATCCATCCTGGAGAAGATTTGCACGATGGCGCCAGTTTTGAGCGTTTCCTGAAAGCCACCAACCACCACCCGCGCGCCAATATCCTGTTTGACCCCAGCCATTTTGTGCTGCAGCAACTGGATTATCTGGCCTTTATTGATCGTTACCACGACCGGATCAAAATGTTCCATGTCAAAGATGCCGAATTCCGGCCGGACGGTCGTGCCGGCGTGTACGGGGGGTATCAGGACTGGGTGGACAGACCCGGCCGTTTTCGCTCATTAGGCGATGGTCAGGTCGATTTCAAAAGTATTTTCAGTAAGTTAACTCAGTATGGCTATCGCGGCTGGGCAGTACTGGAATGGGAATGCTGTTTAAAAGACTCGGCACAAGGCGCGCAGGAAGGTGCACCTTTTATCGCCGCCCATCTGATTAACCGCGCAACCCGCGCTTTTGATGATTTTGCCGGCGGCAGTTCGGACACCGCGCGCAACCGGCGCATTCTAGGCCTTGAATAGCGCTTTGGATTAGCAGATTGGATTAGCGCTTTGGCATAGCGATTTGTACTGGCGGGCCAGAGCAAGCGGGCCTGAACTCGCTGGCCTGCCAATACGACATACAAAAATTAGAACAGACAACACAACAACAAAAATCACGGGGATGACGATGAGTACAATAAAAATACGTCTCGGCACTATGATGTTTCTGCAGTTTTTTATCTGGGGCGGCTGGTTTGTCACGCTGGGGACCTTTTTAAGCCAAAACCTCGGCGCCGACGGCCCGCAAACGGGTATGGCGTTTTCCACGCAAAGCTGGGGCGCCATTATCGCGCCGTTTTTTATCGGTTTAATCGCCGACCGCTTTTTTAATGCCGAGCGCATTTTGGCAGTGTTACACCTGATAGGCGCAGTGCTGATGTATTTGATGGCGCAGGCCACTGATTTCGCCGCGTTTTATCCATTAGTGCTCGGCTATATGCTGGCCTATATGCCCACGCTGGCGCTGGTGAATTCGGTGTCTTTTGGCCAGATGCAACAGCCGGAGCGTGAGTTTGGTCAAATTCGCGTCTGGGGCACTATCGGCTGGATAGCTGCAGGCCTTGTGATCAGCTATCTGTTTGGCTGGGATGCGGCTGAGGCCATTGCGGCCGGCGCTCTGCAAAACACTTTCCTGATGTGTGCGGCTGCGTCTTTAGCGCTTGGCCTGTATAGCTTTACGCTCCCGGCGACGCCACCAGCGGCGCGTGGCAGTCAGGTCAAGATCGGTGAACTGCTCGGACTGGATGCGCTGAAACTATTAAAAGATCGCAATTTCGCGCTGTTTTTTGTCTCATCAATTCTGATTTGTATCCCGCTGGCATTTTATTACCAGAATGCCAATCCGTTTCTGACCGCCGTCGGTGTCGAAAATGCCACTGGCAAAATGACGCTGGGGCAAGTGTCCGAAGTCGCCTTTATGCTGGCATTACCACTGTTCTTAAACCGTTTTGGCATTCGCTGGACGCTGATTTTAGGCATGGCGGCCTGGGTGCTGCGTTATGTGCTGTTTGCGTATGGCGATGCCGGCAGTGGCGTGGCTTTGTTACTGGTCGGCATTGCGCTGCACGGTATTTGTTATGACTTCTTTTTTGTCTCCGGCCAGATTTACACCAACAGCAAAGCCGGTGCTGCATACAAAAGTTCAGCGCAGGGCCTGATCACGCTTGCGACTTATGGCATCGGCATGCTGATTGGCTTTAGTGTCGCAGGGCAAGTGACACAGGCTTACACCACAGCTGCTGGCGCCGACTGGACCCAAATCTGGTTATTCCCGGCCGGTTTTGCCGCTGTGGTACTGGTGCTGTTTGCACTGATTTTCAAAAACGAAACTCTGGCGGTTACTTCGGAAAAACAAGGAGAGCGCCATGTCTGAGTTGCATCCTCCGCAGACGGCCACGATGGATCTGACACGCCGCAGCATGTTAAAGCAACTGGCCGCTGGCAGTATGGCACTTGGTGTCGCCGGCCCGTCGTTATTGCTGACAGGTTGTGCCGCGACCGCCACCCCAGCAGCAACAAGCACGGCAGCGGCAGGCTCGGTTGCTGCAGGGCAAGCCACTGCTTCGTCTGCGCTCAAAGGCCGGGTCCGTCATTCGGTCGCCAGCTGGACTTATGCGCATCTGTCGATCGAAGAG
>JAIXSW010000498.1 GCA_027484495.1 Gammaproteobacteria bacterium | reverse complement strand
CTTGTCGATGCTTGCACGCAAATACGGAGTGCCGATGTCGCGGCTGCGCCAGATCAATCAACTGAAGTCTGATAATATCCGCATCGGTCAGACCCTGCGGGTGCCGCAATCATGACCATCCGGCTGCTACCCCCGCAACTGGCAAACCAGATCGCTGCCGGTGAAGTGGTAGAACGGCCGGCGTCGGTGATTAAGGAGCTGGTAGAGAACAGTCTCGATGCCGGGGCTACCGATATTCACATCGATGTCGAGAAAGGTGGCAGCAAGTTATTGCGTGTGCGGGATAATGGCCAGGGTATTGCCAAAGATCAATTGACGCTGGCCCTCAGTCGTCACGCCACTTCCAAAATTCATGATTTTGCCGATCTGGCGCATATTGTCAGCCTCGGGTTTCGCGGTGAAGCGCTGGCCAGTATCAGTTCAGTGTCACGACTGACTCTCACATCAAGACCGGCAAGTCAGGACACCGCCTGGCAAGCGATGGCGGAAGGCCGTGATATGGCGGTACAAATCAAGCCGGCGGCGCATCCGGTTGGCACCAGTATTGAAGTGCTGGACTTGTTTTTTAATACACCGGCCCGCAGACGTTTCCTGAAATCAGATAAAACCGAATTCAGTCATATTGAAGAGTTAGTGAAACGGCTGGCGCTCAGTCGTGACGATGTCAGCTGGACGCTAACACACAATGGTCAGCTGGTGCGGCAACTCAAGGCGGTGACAGACGACGCCGGGCGGCAACGACGCATTCAGCAGTTATGTGGCCGCAGCTTCGCGCAGGCGGCCTGCTATGTAGAAAGTCAGTATGAGCACATGCAGCTTAGTGGTTGGATCCTGCCGGCTGCAGCCTGTAGCGCACAATTGCAATGCCAATACAGCTACGTCAATGGCCGCATGATGCGTGACAAATTGCTCAATCACGCCATCCGTCAGGCGTATGCCGAGATGCTCGCACCGGAAGCATTACCAGCTTTTGTGTTGTATCTGCAAATTGACCCGGAGCAGGTCGACGTCAACGTGCATCCGGCCAAACACGAAGTACGGTTTCATCAGGCGCGACTGGTGCATGATTTTGTGTTTAGTGCGTTGAGCCAGATGCTGACGCAAACGGCGCAAAGTGATTTATTGCTGGCTGAGCAGCTGAACCAAAGTCAGGTTGTGCAGCAACGCCAGCCACTGTCGCCAGTGCCGCAACAAGAGGCGCTTAGCAGTTACATGGTTGATAATCGTGCTGTCAGGAGTCCAAGCGCATCAACGGCCCGCAGTTATGCGGGGTTGGAGTCGGTGCGCAATCAGATCCCAACCGGCAGTGACTGGACCGCATTAGTGCAGGAGCAACGGGTCACTCCACTAATTGCGCCTGCTGTGGTTACCACTGTCAACACGCCGTCTGGCAGCCTGCTGGTCAGCAGCACAGAGCTATTGGTGATGCAGCAAGAACAGCTGTGGTTACTGGATGTTCCGGCCAGTGTCGCGCCACTGCTGGCCGCAAAAAATATGGCATCAGCGGCGTTGCTGTTGCCGGAGCGGTTGCGGCTGGAACCGGCAGAAGTAAACTTGTTAACCGCGAATGCAGGCTTGCTCTGCCAAATGGGATTTGATCTGGTGCTGAGCAATCAGGTTCTGATCATCCGCGCTGTGCCGCAACTACTGCAGGGCACTCCGTTAAGTCATGTATTGCCATTGTGGTGGTCGGGCTGGCCCGCGCAAACAGAGCTGACGCTGATGTGGCAACAACTGCTGCACTTGTTGTTAAGTAGGCAGTTATTGTCACTTCCCTTGCTGTTGCAGACCGAAGTGGAGTTATTGCAACGACCGGAACATTGGTGTGCCGTACCGGTTGATTTAACCGGGGCACGTCGACAATTACAGGAGAAAATCCAATGACTGCGCCGGTCGTGTTTTTGATGGGGCCAACGGCCTCCGGTAAAACTGCGTTAGCGCTGGCACTGGCTGAACAGCAGCCGGTAGAGATTATCAGCGTCGACAGTGCACTGATTTACCGGGGCATGGACATTGGCACCGCGAAACCGAACGCGGCGGAGCTGGCAGCAGTGCCGCATCACCTGATTGATATTCTCGATCCGGCGCAGGCTTATTCGGCGGCAGATTTTCGCACAGACGCGTTGCGACTTATTGCTGATATACAACAACGCGGCGCAATGCCATTATTGGTTGGTGGCACGATGTTGTATTTCAAAGCGTTACTGGAAGGCATCTCGCCATTGCCGGAGGCTTGCTCGGAAATTCGTGCGCAGATTGAAGCGGAAGCCGCTGTGCAAGGCTGGGCGGCACTGCACCGGCAGTTGGCACAGGTGGACCCGGTTTCAGCCGAGCGAATTCATCCAAATGACCCGCAGCGGATCAATCGCGCTTTGGAAGTTTATCGTCTGACCGGACGCAGTCTGACTGAATTGACGGCAGAAAAAGGTGAACCTTTTCCATATCCGGTCTGTCAATTTGCTATCGCGCCGACCGAGCGGGCCGAACTGCACCGGCGCATTGCACTACGGTTTGAACAGATGCTGGCACAAGGTTTTGAGCAGGAAGTACGACTTTTAAAACAACGTACTGATCTGCATCCTGATTTGCCATCTATACGTTGTGTGGGCTATAGGCAGATGTGGGACTATCTGGACGGGCTAGTGCCTTATGACGAGATGGTGTATCGTGGTGTTGCCGCAACGAGACAACTGGCAAAACGCCAGCTGACATGGCTTCGCAGCTGGCAGAATTTAAGCTGGTTAAATGCTGATTTAACCCAGCAAGAAAACTTGCAAGCTGTTTTAACTTCGCTACGCTAAATTAGTGAAGAAAAAAAGCGTTATTTAACGACTTGAAAATAATATAATAATCCATATATCAAGAATCAGAACAAAGAAAAAGGAAAGCGGCAAATGGCAAAGGGCCAATCTTTACAAGACCCATTTTTAAACACTTTACGGCGGGAACGTATTCCTGTGTCCATTTACCTTGTAAATGGGATTAAGCTGCAAGGCCAGATTGAGTCATTTGACCAGTTTGTCATTCTGCTGAAGAACACCGTAAGCCAGATGGTCTATAAGCATGCGATTTCAACCGTAGTCCCGGCACGTGCGGTAAACACTATGACCACGCACGGCAGTGGCTCTGGTGACGACGAGCTGGAAGAGTAATCAGGACTATATTGCTTGTTTGACCTTCATCAGCCGGCTGAACAAGCGATCCTTGTCCATATCACCTTTCCGCAGGAACATGCGCGGGAAGATCTTGATGAACTGCGGATGCTGGTTTCGTCCGCAGGCGTACACGCTGCTGCAGTTGTAACAGGCCCGCGTCAGACCATAGACGCACGCTTGTTTGTTGGCAGCGGTAAAGCCGAAGAAATTGCGGCTGCAGTTCAGCAGTATTCTGCAGACGTGATTATCTTTAATCACAGCTTGTCTCCCGCACAGACCCGCAATCTTGAACGGCTTTGCCAATGCAAAGTCATCGATCGCACCACCTTGATCCTCGATATTTTTGCTCAGCGTGCCCGCAGTTTCGAAGGGAAACTTCAGGTGGAGCTGGCGCAGTTAAAACATCTTGCGTCCCGTTTAATCCGCGGTTTTGATAATGAGCGGCAAAAAGGCGGTATTGGCTTGCGTGGACCAGGTGAGACCGCACTGGAAACTGATCGACGCTTGTTACGGGACCGTATCAGTGCACTGATGCAGCGTCTTGATAAGGTCAGTCGTCAGCGTGAAACTGGCCGCAAAGCCCGTCAACGTGCTGAAGTGCCGGTTGTGTCATTGGTAGGTTACACCAACGCCGGCAAATCGACATTGTTTAACAAGCTGACACAGGCTGACGTTTATGCCGCGGATCAGCTGTTTGCGACCTTGGATCCCACATTGCGGCAAGTGCGTTTTCCAGACTTTGGTGCATTGATTTTTGCGGACACCGTTGGTTTTATCCGTCATCTGCCCCATGATCTGGTAGCGGCATTTAAATCGACGTTGCAGGAAACCCGCGAAGCGGATTTACAGCTGCATGTGATTGATGTGTCCGACCCCAGGCTGGAAGACAATATTGCTCAGGTCCAGCATGTGTTGCATGAAATCGAAGCCGATGATTTGCCGCAGCTGCGGGTTTACAACAAAATTGACCGGGCAGAGCAAGAACCGCGCATTGAATATGATGAATATGGTGTGCCACAAGCCGTTTATATTTCGGCACAAAATGGCGTGGGGCTGGATTTGCTTTCCCGTGCTATCGTGGCCAGATTATCAGACCGATATCTGACTATGCAGTTACGACTGCCACCTGACGCATTAAACTGGCGGGCGAAGTTGCATGACGCAGGCTGCGTGCGGCAAGAGTTGTTTGATGAAGACGGCAACTGTTTGCTGCATATCCAGTTGTCTCTGGCGTTATGGGAAAGACTGAACAAACAAAGTCAGGCTCTGTTACAAAGCTGTGTCCTGACGACTTAAGATTTTGATATAGTAACTTTTAACCTTCTGAAGCAACACGGAGTAACGTATGGCTTGGAACGAGCCGGGTAATAACGGCAAGAATAATGATCCCTGGAATCAGGGAGGGCGCAATCAGGGCCCACCAGATATGGACGAAGTATTCCGGAATCTGAGCAAAAAGCTTGGTGGTATCTTCGGCGGTGGTGGTTCCGGTGGTGCCAGCAGCGCAGGCGGCGGCGGTAGCTCAGCAATAATCACGCTAGTCTTGGTGCTGGCGTTGTTAGGCTGGTTGGCCAGCGGTATCTACACGATCAAAGAATCTGAACGCGGTGTGGTTTTGCGCCTTGGCCAATACCATGGCGAGGTGAATCCAGGTATTAACTGGAAGCCAACTTTCATCGACCGGGTGTTACCAGTGGATGTGTCGAGCGTTGAGACACTGAAAACTGACGGCTTTATGCTGACACAGGATCAGAACCTGGTCCGTGTGACGTTTGAAGTTCAGTACCGAATCGAAGATGCACGGGCATACAAGTTTGCAGTCGTTGACCCGGATAGCAGTCTGCTACAGGCGACGGATGCAGCGCTACGTTATGTGGTTGGTCATTCCATCATGGATGACGTGCTGACGAAAGGCCGTGAGTTGATTCGCCAAAATACCCGTGTCGAGCTGGAAAACATCATCAAGCCATACAATCTCGGTTTGCAGATTGTTGATGTGAACTTCCGTGATGCGCGACCGCCGGAAGAAGTAAAAGCTGCTTTTGACGATGCAATTGCTGCACAGGAAGACGAGCAACGTTTCATTCGTGAAGCCGAAGCTTATGCCCGTGAAATTGAACCCAGAGCCAGTGGCCAGGTTTATCGGATGGAGCAGGAAGCGAAAGCTTACAAACAACAAACCTTGTTAAAAGCGCAAGGTGAAGTGGCCCGGTTCCAGAAGTTACTGCCTGAATATCTGGCAGCACCAGAAGTGACACGCAAACGGCTCTACATCGAGACCATGGAACAAGTGTACGCCAACACGTCTAAAGTGCTGGTCGATGTGAAAAACGGCAATAACATGATGTATATCCCATTGGATAAAATGATTAATCAATCTAACTCTGGTGCAGTAACGCAGCCACAGTCTGCTGAGCCACGGTTGCAGTTACCTGAAAATCGGCCTGTGGATGCTCGCACGTCGACGCCACGGTCTGATAGCGGTCGGACAGGGAGAGGTTAAGACATGAAAAATTTCCTGTTAGGCCTTATTGCTGTGGGTGTGTTTGTCGCGACGTCTTCTGTGTTTGTGGTACAGGAAGGTGAACGTGGCATTGTGTTCCAATTCAGTAAAATTCAGCGGACCGCTGAAGGCTCTATCCGTGTATTTGAGCCAGGACTGCATTTCAAGTTGCCGTTGGTTGAAACAGTACGAAAGCTCGATGCCAAAGTGCAAACGCTGGACGACCCTGCGGACCGCTTTGTGACCTCAGAGAAAAAAGACTTGTTAGTCGATAGCTACGTGAAGTGGAAGATCAAAGACTTCGGTAAGTACTATTTAGCAACCGGCGGTCGGACTGAACGTGCTGAAAACTTGTTAAAACAATATATTAACAACGGTCTGCGTACTGAATTTGGTACCCGTACTATTCAGCAAATCGTTTCTGGCGAGCGCTCTGAACTGATGGTCAGTGCGATGGCGCAGGCTTCTAAAGGTTCTGATGAGCTTGGTATTGAGATCGTTGACGTGCGGGTGAAGAAAATTAACCTGCCAGATGAGATCAGTAACAACATCTTCCAGCGGATGCGTGCTGAACGAACTGCTGTGGCCAAAGAACACCGGGCCCGCGGCATGGAAAAAGCCGAAGTACTGCGTTCTGATGTGGATGCTAAAGTCACCATTATGGTGGCCGATGCTGAACGTAACGCCCGCACCACTAAAGGTGAAGGTGATGCCGAAGCTGCGAAGACATATGCCGATGCTTACAGTAAAAACGCCGATTTCTTCAGCTTCGTCCGAAGCATGGAAGCTTACCGTAACAGCTTCCAGAATAAATCAGACGTGATGGTTATCCAGCCGGATAACGAGTTCTTCAAGCATATGCAGTCAATGTCAGGCAACTGAGTTGATTGCCGGAAAAGGCCCGCTTGCGGGCCTTTTTTTTAACGTTGGATAGCGTCAATCTGTCTTGCTTTAAGTAGCGCAGTTCCCGTGATTTTGCTCTGCCGGAGTGATGAATGAATTACAAAAAATACTATCAGCGCTTTCTCGCCGCTCACCCAAATACTCAGCATTATGCCTGTCATTCTCACCACTATTGGCCTGACGTCACGCGAGACGCCATGTTGCAGTATTGGGATGATACCGCTGCGCTAGTCGATGATAAATGGGACATGATGTTTGGCCAGAAAGTCCCGCGGGTGCAGCAGCTCATCGCCGATGTATTGAACATCAAACAGCCACAGCAGCTGGTGTTTGCACCCAATACACACGAGCTGTTGTTTCGGTTGCTCAGCTGCTTTGACTGGTCTGCCGGGTTTAAAGTATTGACGACAGACAGTGAATTTCATTCGTTTTCCCGTCAGATAAACCGGTTGATGGAGGACCCGCGGGTGCAGGTCGTGAAAGTGCCGACTGAGCCTTATGCCACTTTTCCTCAGCGTTTCGTCGATGCGGCCACGGCACTGCAACCGGATTTGGTATTTTTCAGTCAGGTATTTTTTAACTCAGGCGTCGTCGTTACTGACCTGACTGGTTTGGTGACACAGCTAGAGCATCAGTGTCAGGCGACAATCGCGATTGACGGCTATCACGGCTTTATGGCATTGCCGACCGATCTCTGTGCGTTGGAAGGCCGGGTTTTTTATCTGGCCGGAGCTTATAAATATGCGCAGGGCGGCGAAGGTTGTTGTTTTATGCTGGTGCCAACAGGTAACGCCTTCAGGCCAGTCTATACCGGCTGGTTTGCTGAGTTTGGCGCCCTGGCAGGCGTGAAAAGCCAGCAAGTTGGATATGCTGCAGACGGTTATCAATTTGCCGGCGCCACGATGGATTTGACGGCGCTATACCGGTTGCAGGCTGTGCTGGAGTTATTAGCCGCGGATGGTCTGACGGTCAGTGCCATTCATCAACATGTACAGCAGCTGCAGCAAACTTTTTTGCAGGTACTGGATGCGTTGCAGCACCCTTGGTTAAACCGGGCGCATTTATTGGTTGAAGATTTAGCTGAGCATGGGCATTTCTTCACATTTCGTGGACCGGATGCCAGCGCAGTGGCTGAATTATCGGCTTTGTTGAAGCAAAACCAGATCGAAACCGATTATCGCGGCGATCGTTTGCGCTTTGGTTTTGCGCTTTATCATCAGGTGGAAGATATTAACTTAAGCTGCCTGACCAGGATTCAGTCATGACCACCGACT
>JAIXSW010000545.1 GCA_027484495.1 Gammaproteobacteria bacterium | reverse complement strand
CTGCACCGACCACTAACTGAGATCAGCCTGCCTGATTAACTCTTTGATAAAAAATGAAGATCCAACAGAGGAAAATTGATATGCAACAACAAGTTGACTTGCAGCCTTTAGTGCTAACCGAACTCGAAGAACGTCTGGAACTGTCAGCCCTGTTTGGCGACGCACCAGCGGCGGCTGGTGGTGACACTTACCGCTGCTGCTATGAGTGCAAAGTGCCTTAAGCCGCACTGACAATGACTGCCACAATGTTGTGGCAGTTTTTCTGCGCCCGCAAAGGACCATGTTGATGTCAACTTTAAACCCACTGGACTGGACACAATTGCAGTTGTCCGCGACAGCGATGCCCGAATCAGACAACCAGGCCTATCTGGCCGTCTATCAGCAGCAATATTTCTACCTCAGTACTGCTTTGTACCAACATCTGCTGTGTTTAAAACAATATGCGGCACAGCAGGATGACCAAGCGACGGAACGATTACTGCAAGATCATCCGGCACTGACCGATGTTCTTCAACGCATTTGCTCACGCGTTGCAAAACCGGCAAATTCACCAGTCAAACTGGCCGTGACCTTTCTGCCAGCAAGGTTCTGCAACATTCTGGCAGCTATTTTTGTTCTTTTATTCAGGCTGGCACTGGTTGTGCTCCTGCTGCTCATGATCCTGAGCTGTCATTTCATGTTTTGGCAAAGCCCGGCCGCTTTTGATGCCAACTTTCATATTCAGAGTTTTACTGAGTTCGGCCAATTTACTGGCTTGCTACTACTGTCGTTCCTCGGCCATGAAATGGGTCATATCAGCGCTTGTCGCTACTACAACCAGCGCTGTGGCCGCATTGGCTTTGGCTTTTATTTTATTTTTCCGGCGTTTTTTTCCGACGTCAGTCAGGTTTGGGCATTGCGACCGTCACAACGTATCGTTGTCAATCTGGCCGGCGTGTATTTCCAGTCTATCGTCAACAGCCTGCTGTTGCTGTGCTGGCTCAGCAACGACAGCGGCATCAGCCAAAATCTGCTGGCAAGCGTGATTCTATTGAACTTTATCAGTATGTTGTATGCACTCAACCCTGTATTGCATTTTGACGGTTATTGGGTGCTCAGTGACCTGCTGAACACTAGTAATCTGCGACAACAGATGCTGCAACAAGCCGCAACGATCCTGAAAACCGCCAGCTGGCGCGGCCGGCTGCAACAGCTCAATCAGGCGCCGTGGCTGACCGGCTATGCCGCCCTGACATTCGCCTTCACCGCGTTGTTTCTCGGATTCTTCACAGTGTACGCGCAAACCTTTATGCACAACCTGCCACAGCTATGGCAAACGCTGCAGTTTAAATGGCTGATGACAGACGATTTCTACAGTTTTTCAGTGTTGCTGTTCGGGCTGTTCCCACTCGTATTTTTTCTGTTGATTTGTCTGGTACTCGGCAAATCAGTCTGGCAATTCACCCGGGGGTTTTATGTCTTATTGCGCTGACAGTGTCTGGGTGCTGAGCAAAGCCGTAGAGTTCAACGCCAGTACAGATGGCAAGTATGCTGTGCAGCACCGGCTGAATGGTCGCAGATTTGAACTCGACCAGCGCTCAGCTGACTATGCACGTCTATTCAGTCGCCAAACCAGGCTGGTTGATAGCCAACAGCAATGCGACCTGCCCCCTGACACGGCCATGTCGGTCCATCAGTATCTGGTCAATAATGGGATCTTGTTACCGGCGGATGCTGATGTGAGTACACGGCAGCTTTTGTCATTCTCGGCGCCGACAGTGCCTTTGTTCGGTGCCTCACGCTGCCTCAATTTCAATCAGCATCACGCTGGCCAGCTGTGCTTGTTTGGCGCTCCTTTTGCGGCCAGTTTTCCGGCGACACTGGGGTGCCGGCAAGCGAGTAGCAGCCTGCGCCAGTATGCGCAGAAAATCGGCATCAATCTGCACACTTCTGCAGTCCGGCAACTGGCCAATCTGTGTCAGGTGCCGCCTGATTATAGTTTTCGCACCTTGCAGGCCCGGGTTGATGCAGGACTGCTCGACTGCGGGGATCTGCAGATTTCACCGTTCGAAAGTGCGGCATTGGCACAACAAAAAATAGCGCTCACTTGGCGTAGCTGTCTGGCCCAGGGATTGATTCCGGTCATGCTGGGCGGAGATCACAGTGTCACATATCCGGCGTTGCAGGCAGTTTCCACCCAGCATCCGGCATTTTATGTGCTGCATCTGGATGCACACAGTGACACTTACTGGTCCGGCACCGACCAGATATATGGCGATGCTGTACCACCGCACCATGCCAATTTTATGGCGTTGGCACTCCGTGATTTCCCGCAAATCCGACAACTCGTGCAGGTTGGGCTGCGTGGACTGGCCAACTTTAATCTGCCGGAAAGTCCGCGCCAGCATGTCATTTGGGCCAACGACCTGCAGATAGGTCCGGCTGTGTTTCCTGATCCGACGTTACCCATATACATCACTTTAGATCTCGATGTTTTGGACCCTATCTGGCTACCCGGCACCGGTGAAGCGTTACCGGGCGGACTCAGCCTGACTCAACTGGCGCTATTGCTGCGTGATATTAGCCGTCACCGCCGTGTCATTGGTCTGGACATGGTTGAACTGAATCCGGCCCTTGATGACAGTGGCCGCAGTGTCAAAACGGCGCTTGAAGCGCTACTGCTACTGATGAATAGTGGAGAATAAGATGGATAATCTTTGCCCGCTGGCGCAATTCCCGGCGCCTGCGTATCTCGAACAATATCTGCAGGCTCACCATCGTTTTCATAGTCTGGATTTCTCCGACTACAGCAGTTCAGTCGGCCGGATGAGCCGGCAATGTCTGGCTAGTCTGCGATACTTTTTACCAGACCAGCCAAACCATGAACAGATCCTGCGCAGGGTCTTGCTAAACCAGGAACTTAGCAGAATCGATGAGTGCCTGGTTGAACAACCGGCCGTGCTGCAACAACAGTTAGCACAAACCGAAATCACTGATCCACAACACTGGTTGGCTGTGGCCGCAAGCGGAAAACCTGTGTTGTTCTGCACATTTCATTATGGATCTTATGGACTCATCAATGGGTTGTTAGCAACGCAAGGCATTGATTTCGCGTTACCAGTCAGTAGTCAGATTCTTCAGCAACTGAAACCACGTTATGACCGCAAT
>JAIXSW010000191.1 GCA_027484495.1 Gammaproteobacteria bacterium | reverse complement strand
TAAAAAGTACTGATTTGCCGTCTTGTCTGTGCCTGTACCAGCACGACTGGCATCAGGGCGTGATTGGGATTCTGGCCGGCCGCGTTAAAGAAGCCTGGCACCGACCGGTGATCGCTTTCGCCCGTGGCGACAATGGCGAACTAAAAGGCTCGGCGCGTTCCGTTGCCGGTGTGCATATGCGCGATTTGCTCGAAGCGGTGTCGACTGCTGAACCGGGTTTGATTAAAAAGTTCGGCGGTCATGCGATGGCTGCCGGCCTCACCATCGCCGAAGCGCAGTTTGACGTGTTTGTGCAGGCTTTAAGCAAGCAGGCCAGCCGTTTTATCCAGCCGGAACATTTAACTGCAGTGGTCTACAGTGACGGTGAATTACAGCCGCAGGAACTGGATATTGGCCTCGCGCAACTGTTGCAAAATGCGGGTCCATGGGGTCAGGCGTTTCCGGAGCCGGTGTTTCATGGCCGCTTTAAGCTGGTGCAACAACGCTTACTCGCCGAAAAACATCTGAAAATGATGTTACAGGGCGCAGACGGCAAACTGTTTGATGCCATTTGGTTTAATGCTGATATCAAAAGCTGGCCCAACCCGCAAATTCAGCAAGTCGAACTGGCGTATCAGTTGGATATCAATGAGTTCCGTGATCAGCAGAATCTACAATTGCTGGTGCGGCATCTGTGGCCGGCCTGAACCAACCCTTTGTCACGACAACAGCCATCCGGAAAGCCGCAAAAGGCTGCACCTGCCGCCGAAATTTTGCTACAATCGGCGCCTATTTTTTCAGGCGCCTTGCAAAATCATGTTTGAAGTCAATCCAGTTTATAACAGTATCAAAGACTTAGCTGAACGCACCAACGTGCTTCGGGGGTATCTTTGACTACGATGCAAAGAAAGAAAAGTTAGAGGAAGTCTCGCGCGAGCTTGAAGACTCTGCGGTCTGGAACAATCCGGAAAAAGCGCAGGCGCTCGGCAAAGAACGTTCCGCACTGGAGCAAATCGTCAGCACCATCGATAAACTGGACCAAGGCCTGGAAGACGTGGCCGGTCTGGTCGAGCTGGCGGTCGAAGCCGAAGACGAAGAGACTTTTGTTGAAGCGCAGACTGAACTGGCTGACCTCGAAGCCCAGTTAGCTAAACTGGAGTTTCGCCGGATGTTCTCCGGTAAACATGATCCGGACAACTGCTTCCTCGATATTCAATCCGGTTCCGGCGGTACTGAAGCACAGGACTGGGCCAGCATGCTGATGCGGATGTATCTGCGCTGGGGTGAAGCCAAAGGCTTTAACCCGGAACTGTACGAAGTCACTGATGGTGACGTCGCCGGTATCAAAGGCTGTACCATCAAATTTACCGGCGAATATGCCTACGGTTGGTTACGCACTGAGACCGGCGTACATCGTCTGGTACGTAAAAGCCCATTTGACTCCGGCAACCGCCGTCATACCTCTTTTGCTTCGGTGTTTGTGTCGCCGGAAATCGACGATGACATCGAAATCGAAATCAATCCGTCGGACCTGCGCATCGATACCTATCGGGCTTCAGGCGCCGGTGGTCAGCACGTTAACAGAACCGACTCTGCGGTGCGGATCACGCACTTACCAACCAACATCGTGGTGCAGTGTCAGAACGACCGTTCGCAGCATAAAAACCGCGACAACGCCTTTAAGCAATTACGCGCCAAACTCTATGAGTTTGAATTGCAAAAACAAAATGCCGAAAAACAAGCATTGGAAGACACCAAGTCGGATATCGGCTGGGGTAGTCAGATCCGTTCATACGTGCTGGACGATTCGCGCATCAAAGACTTGCGTACCGGCGTTGAAACGCGCAATACCCAGTCGGTATTGGACGGTGATCTCGACAAATTTATCGAAGCCAGCTTAAAAGCCGGTTTGTAATTTTCGCTTAACATCAGGAAACAGCTATGTCAGAACAAAATACGCCGCTCGAAGAACATCAGGACGTCAATAAGCTGATCGCCGAGCGGAAACATAAGCTGGCGGCGCTGCGTGAACAGGGCAATCCATTCCCGAATGATTTCCGCCGTGATGCCACTTCAGACCAGATCCTGGCGCAGTATGAGCATCTGAGCAAAGAAGAGCTGGAAGAGCAAAAAATCCGCGTGACTGTGGCCGGCCGCATGATGCTGCGCCGCATCATGGGCAAAGCCAGCTTCACTACCATTCAGGATGTTGGTGGCAAAATTCAGCTGTATGTCGCACGCGACAGTCTGGCGGAAAACGTCTACAACGAAGGCTTCAAAAAGTGGGATTTAGGCGACATCGTCGGCGGCAGCGGCACGCTGTTCAAAACCCAGACCGGTGAACTGACCGTATGGCTCGATGAGATCCGTTTACTGACCAAAGCGCTGCGTCCGTTACCGGATAAATTCCACGGTTTAACCGATCAGGAAGCTTGTTACCGTCAGCGCTATTTAGACCTTATCGTCAACGATCAGTCACGCAAGACGTTCTTAATCCGTTCAAAAACAGTGGCCTACATTCGCCAGTTTTTTAACAGCAAAGGCTTCTTAGAAGTTGAAACCCCAATGCTGCAAAGCATCCCGGGTGGCGCTTCAGCCCGTCCGTTCGAGACGCACCACAATGCGCTGGATATGCAAATGTTCCTGCGTATTGCACCAGAGCTGTATTTAAAGCGCTTGGTGGTCGGTGGCTTTGAAAAAGTATTTGAGCTGAACCGTAACTTCCGTAACGAAGGCGTGTCGACGCGGCATAACCCGGAATTCACTATGCTGGAATTCTACTGGGCGTATGCCGATTTCAACGACCTGATGGACCTGACCGAAGAGCTGTTCCGCGGTTTGGCCCAGTCGGTCCTCGCTACCACTGAAGTGCCATATCAGTGCCATATTTTCGACTTCGGCAAGCCGTTCGCACGCATGTCAGTGACCGAATCTATTCTGCACTACAACCCTGAAGTGAAGCTGGAGCAGTTAACGACGCGTGAAGCGGTGGCGACGCTGGCGAAGTCTTTAGGCATTGAAGTGAAGGCCAACTACGGTCACGGCCGTATCCTGATGGAAGTGTTTGATGAGCTGGTCGAAACCAAGCTGTTACAACCGACTTTCATCACTGAATACCCGGCCGAGATTTCGCCTTTGGCGCGTCGCAACGACGATAACCCGGAAATCACTGACCGCTTTGAATTCTTCATCGGCGGCCGTGAACTGGGTAACGGCTTTAGCGAGCTGAATGACGCCGAAGATCAGGCAGAACGCTTCCGCGAACAAGTAGCGCAAAAGGAAGCTGGTGACGACGAAGCCATGTACTACGACGAAGATTTCGTCACGGCACTGGAACACGGTTTACCACCAACTGCAGGCCAGGGTAT
>JAIXSW010000420.1 GCA_027484495.1 Gammaproteobacteria bacterium | reverse complement strand
CAGGCCGGCGGATCAGATCCTCCAGACTGGCTTCACGGCTTAATGGCATTTTTAGCAGGGTATTCACTTGTGCCAGTGACGCGTGTTGCGGGTGGATCCAGCTCTGTTTCAGACGCTGACGCTCCAGCTCAATCTGTTCGATTTTTTCGTTAAACGCCGCCCACCGCACATCATCAACCAGCCCCAGCTCGCGGCCTTTGCTGGTCAGACGCAGATCGGCGTTATCTTCGCGCAGCATCAGCCGGTATTCAGCACGGCTGGTAAACATCCGGTAGGGCTCTTTCGTACCCAGAGTTGTCAGATCATCAACCAGCACACCGAGGTAAGCCTGGTCGCGACTCGGTACAAACGCGTCTTGTTCTTTCACCAGCAAAGCCGCGTTAAGACCTGCCAGCAAGCCTTGTGCACCAGCCTCTTCATAACCGGTGGTACCGTTGATCTGACCGGCAAAAAACAGACCGTTGATGTATTTCGTTTCCAGTGATTTTTTCAGATCCCGTGGATCAAAGAAATCATATTCAATGGCATAACCAGGGCGGGTGATATGTGCATTTTCAAGACCCGGGATCGAATGTACCAATGCCAGCTGCACATCAAATGGCAGGCTGGTGGAGATGCCGTTTGGATACAACTCGTGTGTAGTCAGACCTTCCGGCTCGATAAAGATCTGGTGTTTATCTTTGTCCGCAAAACGATTGATTTTATCTTCAATCGAAGGGCAATAACGTGGTCCAACGCCTTCAATCACACCGGTATACATCGGCGAACGATCCAGGCCGCCACGAATGATGTTATGTGTCTGTTCGTTGGTGTAGGTGATGTAGCAGGGGACCTGGCGTGGATGATCGCTTTGTTTGCCAATAAATGACATGACCGGCAGTGGTGTATCACCTGGCTGTGGCTGCATTTTGCTGAAATCGACACTGCGGGCGTCAATGCGTGGCGGAGTACCCGTTTTCAACCGGCCAACTCTGAAAGGCAATTCACGTAGCCGTCGGGCCAAAGCCACCGATGGCGGATCGCCGGCACGACCACCACTGTAATTTTGTAAACCAATATGGATTTGACCTGCGAGGAAAGTTCCGACTGTCAGCACGACTGCTTTTGTCTGGAACTTCAAACCCATTTGCGTGACGACACCAGTCACCTGATCATTTTCTACGATCAGATCATCACAGGCTTGCTGAAAGATCTGCAGGTTTGGCTGGTTTTCCAGAATAGTACGGATCGCTGCGCGGTAAAGTTGCCGATCCGCCTGAGCCCTTGTGGCGCGTACCGCAGGGCCTTTTGAGCTGTTCAGTGTGCGGAATTGGATCCCGGCATGATCCGTTGCCACTGCCATTGCACCACCTAAGGCATCGATCTCTTTGACCAAATGGCCTTTGCCGATCCCACCGATCGCAGGGTTGCAAGACATCATACCTAACGTTTCAACGTTATGGGTTAACAACAGGGTTTGCATACCCATACGGGCAGCTGCCAAAGCAGCTTCAGTGCCGGCATGCCCGCCACCGACCACAATCACATCGTAACTTTGTTGAAACAACATATCTGCCTCATCGCCTTTGCAACAGCATAAAAAAGGGCACGCATTGTACCTCAGATCCTCGATGAAACGGAATGTTTTAAACGAGTTCAGGATCCAATGCGATCCATATATATAAAGAAGATCTTTAAAGAGATCTTTCTTATTATTCTTACTACTATAGAGGCGTTTTCTGGTTGATAAGCCTTTTTTCCCTCGTAGGATCAGGATCTTATGAAGGATCTAAGCTGTGATCTGATCCGGATCTGTATCGGATCAACCTGTGATCAAATGACCTCTTTATCCACAGGGTCAAATGCGAATAATTTCATCAAGAGGATAACATCAGCTTATACACTGGGTTATTCATGTTTTATCCACATCTGTGATCAAGTTGGGATCTGTCTGTGGACAACCCTGTATAGCCGGATCCGCTTTTTATCAGTGATTTATCAGAAGAATATTAAGTAAATTGATTCTTAAACCCTGATGATCAGCGTTGTTGGTTCTAGCTGCCAACATTCCACCGTTAGATATCCAGTTTCTGGACAGTGACTTGTGTATTTGTGGGGGACTTTGGTCCCCCTTTTTTTATCCGAAAGATCTGACTGATAGATCAGCTAACTGATGATGCTGAGAGCTTTGAGATTAATTGTGGTAACCAAGCCAGCGCCAAGTCTTCTGGTAAATCAGCTTGTTGTGCATCAATTTGCAAACTCAGATCTAAATTTCTAGCTGAATTTTTTGTCAGCAACTCTGCTATTTTGCTGCCAGCCAGACAAAAAGTATCATAGCTGGAGTCACCTAAAGTGATCACGGCATAAGAAACTGTGGTAAGATCTGTTTGATCTTGTGCTAATTGATCCGCAAAGGGTTGGATGTTATCGGGCAGATCACCCGCACCATAGGTCGAGGTGATCACTAACCAGGTTGAGCTTCTGGTCAGTTGTTCTAATACGGGCGTCAGATGTAATCTGACAGGAAATCCCGCTTGTACCAGTGTTTCAGCCACTTGTTCTGCTGTGTATTCAGCAGCGCCCATTTGGCTGCCCACGAGGATCTCAATCATCTGTACGTCTCTGGTCAGTTAAATGATTGGCTATACTACTGGAATTTGTGCCTGTTGAGCATCGCTCACAACAGGCGCCGGGTATTTTTACTGCAATGCAGGCTCAGTAAAACTACAATAGCACATACCTTTGAAGCGCCTGCGTGTTATTGAGGTTAATACAACATATGTCCGAGTCCCTGACTTTTTCCCAGCTTGACCTGCCAGAACCATTGTTACGCGCGGTCACAGAATTGGGTTACGAAACACCGTCTCCTATCCAGGCGGCCGCAATCCCAAAACTGTTAGCTGGTGAGGACTTATTAGGCCAGGCACAAACCGGTACCGGTAAAACTGCCGCCTTTGCATTGCCATTACTGGCCCGGCTTGATCCCGCACAGAACGAGCCACAAATCCTGGTGTTGGCACCAACCCGTGAGCTGGCGATCCAGGTTGCAGAAGCATTTCAGGCTTATGCCCGCTTTATGCCTGCATTCCATGTACTGCCGTTATACGGTGGTCAAAGCTATACCAATCAGCTGAAATCATTAAAACGTGGCTCGCAAGTAATTGTGGGGACGCCAGGTCGTATTCTTGATCACTTGGATCGCGGTACGTTAAAGCTGGATAAACTGCGCGCAATCGTGTTGGATGAAGCCGATGAAATGCTGCGAATGGGTTTTATTGACGACGTGCAAACCATCATGGATGCGACACCAGCCGGTCGTCAGGTTGCAATGTTCTCTGCAACCATGCCTTCGCAAATTCGCGCCATCGCGCAGAAGCATCTGAAAAATGCGCATGAAATCAAGATTGAATCAAAAACCAGTACTGTTGAGCGCATCACCCAACGTTATGTGATGCTGGATGGAAATCAAAAGCTGGATGCACTGACTCGGGTATTAGAAGGCGAAGAATATGATGCCAGCATCATTTTCGTTCGTACTAAGAGTGCGACTGAGGAAATTGCCGAAAAATTAGGTGCTCGCGGTTATGCAGTCGCTTGCCTCAATGGCGATATGAACCAGGCCAACCGCGAACAAACTATTCGCCGCTTAAAAGCCAGCCAGATCGACGTGATTGTTGCAACTGATGTTGCTGCTCGTGGTCTGGATGTTGAACGGATTAGCTTAGTTATTAACTACGATATTCCTTATGACAGTGAAGCTTATGTTCACCGTATCGGCCGGACCGGCCGTGCTGGCCGTGAAGGCAAGGCGATTCTGTTCGTGTCACCACGTGAACGTCGTTTGCTGCGCACTATTGAACTTGCTACCCGTCAGCCCATTGAAAAAATGTCGTTGCCAACAGGCCAAGTGATCGAACAGCGCCGGATCGAATCGTTCCGCGAATTGTTGGCTAACACTATCGAAGCGAAAAATTTAAGTTTTTTCCAGGATTTAATTAACGACTGGCGTGAAAAACTGGAAACAACAGATGCTGATTTAGCTGCTGCGCTGTTGTTTATGGCACAAAAAGGTCAGCCTTTAAATGTTGCTGGTCAGTTCCCTGAGATCCGTGAGCCGCATGCACGTGGTGAGCGTCCTGAACGTGGAGATCGTCCGGCGCGTACAGGCGACCGTCCTGAGCGTTCAGGTGATCGCCCGGAACGTGGTCCACGTCCACCACGTCGTGAGCTGCAAGGCAACTATATCAACTACCGGATTGAAGTTGGTAAAGAGCATGGCGTTCGTGCCGGCGATATCGTTGGTGCTATCGCCAATGAAGCCAATATTGATAGCCAGTTTATCGGTAATATCAAACTGTTTGATCATTTCTCAACAGTCGAATTACCAGGCGATATGCCAACAGAAGTGTTTCAGCATCTGAAAAAGGTCTATGTACGGAAACAAAAACTGAATATCAGTGTAGATTCTGGTGGTCCAGGTTCAGAGCGTGGCGAGCGGCCGGAACGTTATCAACGTAGCGGTGCTGATCGTGCCGAGCGTAGCGACCGTCCAGATCGTGGTGCTCCAGCGGCAGGTACTGGCCCACGGCCGGGTGCTGCACCGAAAAAACCACGGACCCGTGAAGGCTCATAAGCCTAACAGGTTTTGTTGGTAGTCAGAGACCCCGCTTTTGCGGGGTTTTTTGTTTTTCGGATCCTCGTTTTGTCCCTTGATGTTCTGCTGATAATCCCCAGATCATCACAAAGCTTATGAGGATCTCATCATGATTGTCGCCTGTCCCCATTGTGCCGGTCTGAACCGCTTGCCAGCGAGCCGGCTCGGTCAAGCTCCGGTGTGTGGTAAATGCAGACTAAGTTTGTTTACTGGCAGCCCGGTTGATATCACCATAGAAAATTTTGCCAATCTGGTGCAAAAATCAGAGTTGCCGATCGTGTTGGATTTCTGGGCAGAATGGTGTGGACCCTGTCAAAGTTTTGCCCCGACTTTTGCACAGGCAGCACGTGAATTTGAGCCGGGTTTACGCTTCGGTAAAATCAATACCGAAACGCAGCAGCAGTTAGCGGCACAGTTTCAAATCAGATCGATCCCAACACTGATGCTGTTGCACAAAGGGCAGGTGATTGCCCAACTTGCCGGTGCATTGCCAAAACAGCAGTTTTATCAGTGGTTACAACAACACCGCAGCGCCATGTCGCAGCAGATGGAGCAGTAGGTAACTATTTGGTCAGGTAATGATGCCCGGTCTCCATTAGTGCGGTCTGAATGGGTAAACAATAACGGCGGTTCCTTTTTATGTCGGATAAGTTGGTGCTGGGTTATGCTCAGTTGCAAATGACCAACGAGGGAGTTTTGATGCAAAGCAATAAATTCAGTTTGACCAGCCCAGATATTCAGGAAGGTCATTTCATGGCAAAAACATTTGAATTCAATGGTTTTGGTTGTGACGGGCCTAATTTATCACCGGCACTACATTGGCATCACGCGCCTGCCGGTACTCAGAGTTTTGCGGTGACGGTTTATGATCCGGATGCGCCGACCGGCTCCGGTTTCTGGCATTGGTTGGTGTTAGATATTCCGGCGGATGTCAACGCACTGGCCCGTGGTGCTGGTAACGGCGCGTTACCGGCCGGCTGCCGGTCCTTTAATAACGACTATGGTATTAAGGAATTTGGCGGCGCTTGTCCACCAGAGGGCCATGGCATGCATCGTTATCAGTTTACGGTCTGGGCGTTGCCGACGGCAGCTTTGGGTGTTCCTGATGGCGCCAGTGCTGCTGTAGTGGGTTTTATGCTTAATGCCAGTGCGCTGGCCAAAGCGACATTAACGGCAACCTATGCCCGTTAACAAACTCATGCACGACTAGCCGGCTTGATTGCCGGCTTTTTTTGCTTATTTTCCGATACAGAAGCTGGAAAAGATCCGGCCCAACAGATCATCAGAGCTGAATTCGCCGGTAATTTCATTTAAGTGCTGCTGCGTCAGGCGCAATTCTTCTGCTAACAGTTCGCCGGCCAGATGATCATGCAATTGCTGCTCACCAATGGACAGGTGTTCAGATGCGCGGGCTAATGCGTCAAGATGGCGGCGTCTGGCAATAAAACTGCCTTCATTCCCGGTTTCAAAACCCATGCAGGCTTTTAAATGCTCGCGAAGGGCATCCAGCCCGGTTTTATCTTTAGCCGACAAGCGAAATAACGGATATTTGCCACTCTCTTCGCCACCGACCGGCTCGCCGGTTAAATCAGCTTTATTCCGGATCACGCTGATCCCCAGTTCCGGTGGGATCTGGGCGATAAAATCGGGCCAGATCTCGGCCGGATCTACTGCCGCTGTCGTGGTACTATCGACCATAAAGAGTACCCGATCTGCCTGCAAAATCTCCTGCCACGCGCGTTCGATACCAATCTGTTCTACTTTGTCGGTAGCCTCGCGCAGGCCTGCAGTATCAATGATATGCAAAGGCATGCCGTCAATATGGATATGTTCGCGCAGCACGTCGCGGGTGGTGCCAGCAATGTCTGTGACAATGGCCGCTTCACGTCCGGCCAGCGCGTTCAGTAAACTGGATTTACCGGCATTTGGTCGGCCGGCAATCACTACTTTCATGCCTTCACGCAGAATACTGCCCTGAGTGGCCTGTTTTTGGATCTGCGTTAAATCGGCGCGAATGACGGCCAGGTCGCCAGACACTTTGCCATCGGACAGGAAATCAATCTCTTCGTCCGGGAAATCAATGGCGGCCTCAACATACATGCGCAGGTAAATAACTTTTTCCACCAAGGCGTGGATTTGCCGGGAGAACTCGCCCTGCAATGATTGCATCGCGCTACGGGCAGCTTGTTCGCTGCTGGCATCGATGAGATCAGCAATAGCTTCAGCTTGCGTCAGATCGAGTTTGTCGTTTAAAAATGCCCGTTCTGAAAACTCGCCGGGGCGGGCGATGCGTAAATCAGCTATTTGCAGGATACGCCGCAATAACATGTCGAGTAATACTGGTCCGCCATGGCCTTGCAGTTCCAGTACATCTTCGCCGGTAAAAGAATTTGGCCCCGGAAAGTACAGCGCGATGCCTTGGTCCAATACAGATCGGTCAGCAGCGAGAAAGGGCAGATATTCCGCCACACGGGCTTTTGGCACGCGGCCTAATACCGCCTGTGCGACTGCAACAGCTTGCGGGCCAGAAACCCGGATAATGCCAACCCCGGCGCGTCCCGGAGCTGTGGCTTGTGCTGCTATGGTATCAGTGGCATACATACCCTATTCCTCTTCACTTCAGATAAAAAAATGGCCATTACAAGTGTAACGGCCATTGTGCATTCGATCAGGATGTTCAGGCGTTACGTACGTGCAGGCCTTTTTTCTCCATACCCTTGTAGATATATAGCATCTGCGCCAGTGAGATCAGGTTACTGACCACCCAGTACAGCACCAGGCCACTTGGGAAAATGATGAAAAACAGACCAAATACGACCGGCATCCACAACATGATTTTTTGCTGCATCGGATCTGTCACAGTGACAGGCGTCAGCTTCTGCATCGCATACATACTGACGATGTACAGAATTGGCAGTACCAAATATGGATCCATTACAGATAAATCTTTGATCCAGAAGATAAACGGTGCCTGACGTAATTCAATACTTTCGACAAACACAAAATACAACGCCAGGAAGATTGGCATCTGGATCAGCATTGGCAGACAGCCACCCATCGGGTTTACTTTCTCTTTGCGATACAGTTCCATCATCGCCGGGCCCATCTTCTGCTTGTCGTCTTTATAACGCGCCTGCAGCTCGTCGATTTTTGGCTTCAGATTGCGCATCTTTGCCATGCCCTCGTACTGGGCTTTCGTCAAAGGGAACATGGCCAGTTTAATCAGCAGTGTGATGGCGATGATTGCGACACCCCAGTTGCTGACGAGATTGTGGATTTGCTGCAATAACCAGAACAGTGGTTGAGAGATAAACCATAACCAGCCGTAATCGACGGTGAGATCCAGACCATGTGCAATTGCCGCAAGACTGGCTTGATCTTTCGGTCCGGCGTAGAAGGTTGCGGTCAGCGTTTTACTTTCGCCGGCAGCGATGCTGCTTTGCGGGCCACGGACACCAATAATACCTTCGTTATTGTTGACCAGACTGAACAGCTGATTCTGTTCTTCAGCTTGCGGTACCCAGGCAGAGACAAAATAGTGTTCCAGCATACTGACCCAGCCGCCTTTGGTGGCCAGATCCAGGTTTTGGTCCTGCATATCTTCAAAGGCGAACTTTTCATAACGTTGTTCAGTCGTGGAGTAGGCACCGCCGCGATATACCGGCATCATCATATTGCCGTCTTTACCATTCTCGATGGTTTGCGCCAGATAGTGATAAGGCTGGATGACTTTGCTGCCGGTACTGGCGTTGGTCACGATATAATCAACCCGGACATCATATTTGCCTGCGCTGAAGGTATAACGTTTTTCAATTTGCAGGCCGTTGTGTTCCAGTTTCAGGCTGACATTCAGCTCTGTCTGGCCATCAGCCAAAACGAATTTATCCTCAGTGACGCTATACACTGGTTTGGCAGTGCGTTTCTCATCAGGGCCGTCACCTAACAGACCGCTTTGCGCTGTGTAGTTGAAGCCGTTCAGTTGACGCATTAACGGATATGGCGTGTTGTCTTCCAGGCTCAGCGTGTATTTCGGCAGCACCAGGCCAACAATATCGCCGCCACGGGTGTCAATTTTGACATTCAGCACATCAGTATTGACTTCAATGACTTTGCCTTCTGTTACCGCTGCAGTCGTTGAAGTGGGATTGCTCAGTGGGCCTGAGGCGGACAACTGAGGTTCGGCGCTGGCATTAGGGCTGTTGATTGCGGATTGAGCCGGAACAACTGGCTTTGGACCATAATCTTTCTGCCAGTCTTGCCACAGAAAAAAACTGACGATTGCAAAGGCAATCACTAATAAACTACGTTGCGATTCCATGTGTGAGCTTATCTCTTTTGCTTGTCAGGAACTGGGTCTTCACCACCCGGATGTAAAGGGTGACATTTTAATAGACGTTGGGTGGTTAACCAACTGCCTTTTATCACGCCAAAGCGTTGTAATGCTTCAACAGCATAATGTGAGCAACTGGGAGTAAAACGGCAGCTGGGCGGGAACAGCGGGCTAATACATCGCTGATAACCATAAATCGCTGTGATCAGGATTTTGGTTGGATAGCTTTGTACTGGCGGGCGATTTTGCTCCATAAGCGCTCCAGTTGCTGGTGTAGCTCTGCGTTGTCAGTGTTGCTGATATCGCCTTTCACCATCAGCACCATATCGACCGGTGGCAATTCGTGCTGATGCAGCCGGAAACTGTCACGGGCACAACGTTTGATGCGATTCCGATGGACGGCCAATTTAGCACGTTTTTTAGCGATCGTCAGACCAATCCGTGGATGTTCAGATTGATTGGCTTTACACAGGATAGTGAAGAGTGGGGATGCGACCCGGAACGGGTTCTGGAATACATTGTCGAATTCGCGGGGAGTTAACAAACGTAACTCCCTGCTGAAGGTATAGCTGACCACGCAGCGCTTTAAATAACTGACTAGACAGTTAAGCGCTTGCGGCCTTTCGCACGGCGACGTGCTAATACTGCGCGGCCATTTTTATCTGCCATGCGTGCACGGAAACCGTGGTTGCGTTTCTGTTTTAAAACGCTTGGTTGAAAGGTTCTTTTGCTCATTTTCTTCGTCCGTCCGGTCGATAGTTACTAACTGAATCTGAGTTTTAGTAAGTACCAAAACGCAGCGATTTAAAAAAGAGCGCGAATTCTAAGTATTCTGCCCCCGCTTGTCAATGCGATCCTTGGTTATTTCCCACTCAGATCCCAGATCTTTCACAGTTGTCCACAGGCTGAGCTTTATTCTGGGATAATATGTGCATGAATCTATATTAAGGTCGCAGATATACCAGAAAAATAGCAGTAGTTTTGATGGTATTATTAAATTGTCTAAAAGATAAAAATCCATATAAAACAACATTATATGCTGATGCTCATCGAATCATTCACTTTTTCAAAAAGTCAATATTGCAGTTGTGGATAAGATCGGCTCATAATGCGGGTCTTTCCCTAACACCTGCCTTGTCCAATACTAATTATTCGAGGCTGATGGAGATATGGTGTATCAGTCAGTTTGGCAAAATTGCCTGGAAGCGTTGCAGTCTGAACTGCCAGCACAACAGTTCAGTATGTGGATCCGCCCGCTGCAGGCCGACAGTTCTCATGACGCATTAACGCTTTATGCACCAAATCGCTTTGTGCTGGATTGGGTTCGCGATAAATATCTGAACCGGATCAACGAGTTGATCCATGACTATTGTGGTGATCATTCTCCCCGTCTGCGTTTTGAAGTCGGCAGCAGTCAAAAGGCGCCCAAAGTTAGTCCGATCAGCAGTAGCCGGCTTGCGCCGGTCGCAGCGGCTCCTGCTGCGTCCGCTGCTGTCGCAGAACCAGCACCAAAAACTATTGTGCGCAGTAACGTGCGTGCGAACTATACCTTTGAGAATTTCGTTGAAGGTAAGTCGAATCAGTTGGCGCGCGCTGCTGCCAGTCAGGTCGCTGACAATCCGGGTACGGCCTATAACCCGTTGTTTTTGTATGGCGGAACCGGTCTCGGTAAAACGCACTTGTTGCATGCTGTTGGTAACGGGATCCTGGCAAAAAAGCCTGATGCAAAAGTCATTTACATGCATTCCGAGCGTTTTGTCCAGGATATGGTCAAGGCCCTGCAGAACAATGCGATCGAAGAATTTAAGCGTTATTACCGCTCTGTCGATGCATTGCTGATCGATGATATTCAGTTTTTTGCAAAAAAAGACCGTTCACAGGAAGAGTTCTTTCACACATTCAATGCGTTACTGGAAGGTAACCAGCAAATCATTCTGACTTCAGATCGCTACCCGAAAGAAATTGATGGTGTTGAAGAGCGCCTGAAGAGTCGCTTCGGTTGGGGCCTGACCATCGCCATTGAGCCACCAGAGTTGGAAACCCGGGTTGCGATCCTGATGCGCAAGGCGCAGGAAAATAACATCCGATTGCCGGAAGAAGTGGCATTTTTTGTCGCAAAACGGCTGCGCTCGAATGTTCGCGAGCTTGAAGGTGCGTTAAACCGTATCACCGCCAACGCCAATTTTACCGGTCGCCCAATCACTATTGATTTTGTTCGTGAGTCGTTGCGCGATTTATTGGCGCTCCAGGACAAGCTGGTAACAATAGAAAATATTCAGAAGACAGTCGCCGAGTATTATAAAATCCGCGTCGCTGATTTGTTATCCAAACGACGTTCGCGTTCGGTTGCTCGCCCGCGGCAGATGGCGATGGCGTTATCAAAAGAACTTACCAATCACAGTTTGCCGGAGATTGGTGATGCATTTGGCGGCCGGGACCACACAACCGTATTGCACGCGTGCCGGAAGATTGAGTCTTTGAAAGAAGAAACTCATGAAATTAAAGAAGATTTTCAAAATTTAATCCGGACATTGTCATCTTAATAGGGACTTGTTATGCATTTTATTATTGAGCGTGACGCTTTATTAAAACCCTTACAAATGGTGTCTGGTGCGATTGAGCGCCGGCATACTTTGCCTATTCTGTCCAACGTATTACTTGACGTGACGCAGGATCAAATAGCGTTGACGGGGACAGATCTGGAGATTGAACTGGTTGCTGCTGCCTTTCCGCAGCAAGTCATCACTCCCGGACGAGTCACTATTCCAGCGAAAAAGTTATTAGATATCTGCCGGTCCTTGCCAGAGTCCTGTGTACTGACGCTGCAACTGCAAGGCGACAATTGTGTGGTCAGCACCGGGAAAAGCAAATTTACCCTGGCGACGCTGAGTGCCAACGATTATCCGAATCTGGAAAGCTGGCAAGGTGAAGTTGAGTTCGAACTGAGCCGCATTCAATTGCGTAAGCTGATGGAAGATACTGCGTTTTCGATGGCAAACCAGGATGTGCGTTATTACTTAAATGGTTTGCTGTTTGAAGTAGATAACGGCACGTTACGCACTGTTGCCACAGACGGTCACCGGTTGGCGTTGAGTTCGATGGAGCTTGGCGTGACTGCAGGTCAGCAAAAGCAGGTCATTATTCCGCGCAAAGGTGTTTTAGAACTGATGCGTTTGTTAGCTGCGGATGACCAGTTGATCCGTCTCAGTATTGGTCAGAATCATATCCGGCTGATGGATAGCCAGTTTAGTTTCAGCAGTAAGTTGATTGATGGCCGTTTCCCGGATTACCGCAGAGTACTGCCGCGCAATAGTTCGCGCCAATTGACCGCGCATCGTTCGGTATTAAAAGATGCTTGTGTGCGGGCTTCTATTCTTTCTAACGAAAAGTATCGTGGCGTACGGTTTACACTGAATCCACAGGAATTGCAGATAGTTGCAAACAATCCTGAGCATGAACAGGCTGAAGAAGTGATCGAGGTCGAGTACAACGGTGACACCCTTGAGATTGGCTTTAACGTCGGTTATGTGCTGGATGTATTAAATACGCTCAATACAGATCTGGTGGTGATGCATTTAAGTGATGCCAATTCCAGTTCGTTGGTCGAAGGGGTTGGCAACCCTGGTGCCTTGTATGTCGTGATGCCAATGCGGCTCTGACGCATGGCATTAACTTCGTTGCACCTGCATGATTTCCGCAATATCAAGCAGGCGCAGCTGGATTTTCATCCAGGCTGGAATTTGATTTATGGTGCCAATGGCAGCGGCAAAACCAGCTTATTAGAAGCGATTTACCTGTTGGCACATGGGCGGTCGTTCCGTACCGGCAAGCCATATAAAGTGATCCGGCACGAGCAGGCCCAATACACCTTATTTGCGCGTGTTGATTGGTCGATGCAACAGATCGCATTGGGGATGCAACGGGATCGGCAAGGTGACTGGCAGGTCCGTTTAAACGGCGAAGCTGTACAGCGATTGGCTGACTGTGCCAGTTTATTGCCAGTGCAATTACTTCAGCCAGAGAGCTTTCGTTTGTTTTTCGGTGGACCGAAAGAGCGACGGCAGTTTTTTGATCTGGGATTGTTCCACGTGGAACCTTCCTTCTATGATGTCTGGCTGCGTTTTCATAAGGTATTAAAACAGCGAAATGCCTTATTAAAAAGCAGACAAGCGTATGGATCCCAATATCAATATTGGGATCAGCAATACGTGGAACTTGCAGTGCAATTACAACAGTTACGCCAACAGTACTTGCAGACGCTATCCAGCGTCTTGTTGACGCTGACGGCAGAGGTGCCGAGCTTAGTAGGCTTACAGCTTGAGCTGGCGCCTGGCTGGCAGGTTCGCAGTGGTGAAGCTGCAGAGCTATCGCAGCAATTGCAAGATGGTTTCAGTAGTGACCTGAAAGCTGGCTATAGCCAACTGGGACCGCAAAAAGCAGATTTGCGCTTAAAAGTTGATGGCGAATATGTGGACGACTTATTGTCTCGCGGTCAGCTGAAAGTGCTGCTCTTTGCACTGAAAGTGGCACAAAGTAACGTGATTGCGCAGCGGGGGCATAAACAGCCCTTATTGTTAATCGATGATCTGGCGTCTGAGTTGGATGACCAATCTAAACGCCAGATCTTCAAATTTTTAGCTCAACTCCAATCGCAGGTATTTATTACTGCAATTGAACCTGACCAGATTTTGCCGCACCTGACCCTGGATGCGGCATTGTTCCACGTGGAACATGGGCAGATAAAACGGACGGATAATGATGGCCGAAGAACATAATTACGATTCCTCGAGTATTAAAGTACTGAAAGGTTTAGATGCAGTTCGCAAAAGACCTGGTATGTACATCGGGGACACCGATGACGGCTCAGGCTTGCACCATATGGTGTTCGAAGTAGTCGATAACTCAATAGATGAAGCATTAGCTGGTTATTGTAGCGATGTGTTTGTCACGATTCACAGTGACAATTCAGTGTCTGTCCGCGACAACGGTCGTGGTATTCCGACCGATATGCATGAAGAAGGTGTGTCGGCAGCTGAAGTCATCATGACGGTATTGCACGCCGGTGGTAAGTTTGACGACAACTCGTACAAAGTATCCGGTGGTCTGCACGGTGTAGGTGTATCGGTCGTGAACGCGCTGTCAGACAAACTCGAACTGACGATTCGCCGGAAAAATAAGGTGCACAACCAGATTTATCGCCTGGGTGTACCCGACGAACCATTAAAAGTAATTGGTGAGACTGATAGTACCGGTACGGAAATTCGTTTCTGGCCAAGTGACACAATCTTCACCGATATCAATTTCCACTACGACATTCTGGCAAAACGACTGCGTGAATTGTCGTTCTTAAACTCAGGCGTTAGCATTATTCTGAGTGACGAACGCGATGACAAAAAAGACCACTTTAAATACGAAGGCGGTATCGAAGCTTTTGTGCAGTATTTAAATCGCACAAAAACCGCGATCCATCCAAAAGCTTTCTACTTTTGCTCATCACGGGATGACGGTATTACTGTTGAAGTTGCGATGCAGTGGAACGACTCGTTCCAGGAAGGCATTTATTGTTTTACCAACAATATTCCACAGCGCGATGGTGGTACGCACTTAGCTGGTTTCCGCTCGGCATTAACCCGGGTTCTGAACACTTACATCGATGCTGAAGGTTATGCCAAGAAGATGAAAGTGTCGGCGACTGGTGATGACGCCCGAGAAGGTTTGACTGCTGTTATCAGCGTGAAAGTGCCCGATCCTAAATTCAGCTCGCAGACCAAAGATAAGCTGGTATCCAGCGAAGTGAAATCTGCAGTTGAAAGTGTTATGCACGAGAAACTGAACGAATATCTGCTGGAAAGCCCGAACGACGCCAAAATCATCGTTACTAAAATTGTTGATGCGGCCCGTGCTCGGGAAGCAGCGCGTAAAGCGCGTGAAATGACAAGACGCAAAGGCGCACTGGATATTGCTGGTTTACCTGGTAAGTTAGCCGATTGTCAGGAAAAAGACCCGGCATTGTCCGAACTGTATCTGGTAGAGGGTGACTCTGCGGGCGGGTCTGCCAAGCAGGGCCGTAATCGCAAAAACCAAGCTATTCTGCCACTGAAAGGTAAAATCCTGAACGTGGAGAAAGCTCGCTTCGACAAAATGATTTCTTCACAGGAAGTGGGCACGCTGATCACGGCATTAGGTTGTGGTATTGGCCGGGAAGAATACAATCCGGACAAAACCCGTTACCACAGCATCATCCTGATGACAGATGCGGACGTCGACGGTTCTCACATTCGTACCTTGTTGCTGACCTTCTTCTATCGTCAGACGCCTGAACTGATTGAGCGCGGTTATATCTACATCGCTCAGCCACCGCTGTATAAAGTGAAAAAGGGCAAACAAGAGCAGTACATCAAAGATGATACTGCGATGACCGAATACCTGACGACGCTGGCACTGGACGAAGCAACGTTGCATGTCAACGCTGATGCACCTGGCATTGGCGGTGCGCCGCTGGAGGCTTTGGTCAGCCAGTACTACAAATGTAAAATTACCATCGATCGTTTGGGTCGCAAGATCCCATTAAATCTGCTGAATGAACTGGTTTACGTTCCTGGTATTACAGTAGACATGTTAAAAGACGCAACGCTGACCAAAGAGTGGGTTGCCAAACTGGCCAAACGTCTGCAAGACAAAGAAGGTGATGGTTCCAGTTACACCTTTGATGTGACCGAAGACCGCGAGCGCAATCTGACATTACCAAAAATTGTGATCCGCCAGCACGGTATCGACAATGAATATGTGCTGCATTATGACTTTATCACGTCAATTGATTACGGCCGGATCGCTGCTTTAGGCGATGCCATCCGTGACCTGATTGAAGACGGTGGCTTTGTCCGCCGTGGTGAAAAAATCAAACCAATCAGCAATTTTGTCGAAGGCCTGGACTGGCTCATTACAGAGTCGAAAAAAGGTCTGTATATCCAACGCTATAAAGGGTTAGGCGAAATGAACCCTGAACAGTTGTGGGAAACGACGATGGATCCAAATACTCGCCGGATGTTACGGGTCACCATCGAAGACGCGATTGGCGCCGATCAATTGTTTAATACATTGATGGGTGATGAAGTAGAACCGCGTCGTGCCTTTATCGAAGAAAACGCATTACGTGTAGCGAACCTCGATGTCTAAAACGCTGGGTTCAGCATCATAAAAAAGCAGACTTCGGTCTGCTTTTTTTATGCGGAATTCTGACGGTACTACGCGGGAAAGAATAGGCAGGCAGAAGTGGTCTATTGGACCTGTGTCGGTTTATACCAAAGTTCAGCACGATCTAGTGGCGTCGCTGCTGGTAATAGAGGATTTCGTAATTGAATCAGTTGACGTTCGGCCAGCTTTGAACGGGCAATAGCGTCACCAAATTCTTGCATAAACATCGCCTCGAATTCGCCACTTTGCAGCATAAGCTCCAAGCCTTGTTCGACCTGATGTGCCAGTTCTTGTTGCTCGCGCGAGAAAAAATAATACAAAGCTGTTGGATAATAGAGTACCAGACTTGATTCAACCGGTAACTGCACCTTGGCTTCAGCAAGCTCCCGCCACACCTCAAGTACAGAACGAGGAAAGGCATCCACCCGGTTGTTTGCAACCATTTCGAACATGGTCGAATACTGGTTTGAAGGCAGCACTTTAAGTTTATTGAACCGCAGGATTTCGGTATCGGGCCAGTCATGGCCTTGGGTCAGTAACAACTTTTTCAGGTCGTTGAATTGCAACAACGTTGCACTTGATTGTGACTGTCGTGGCGACAGCAACAAAATGCGCCAGCCATACAGCCCTTTATCAATGGGGAACCTGACCGGAGCCAGTAACTGCTCGCGCTCTGTGGTTGTGACGCTCCAGAACACATCTATACCATGTTTTTCTGCGACCGTGCGCAAGGAGCGGCCTTGGACCATTGGCACCTCCGACGCGACTAAATGATGTCGAATGCCCATCTTATTCAGTGCCGCAGCTAACAGCCGGACCTGATACAACTGACTGCTGTCACCATCCTGAATAGGGCGGGCATAGACAATCGTTCTGTCGGGGACTTCCGCTGTTAGCACCACGCATGGTAACAGTAAGCAGCTCCACAACAGCGTGCGAAAACTTTGCCGGATTGTGACAATTTCATTCATCGGATCGCCTCGCGAAATACCCCGCTAAGCATTACCCAAATCAGTGCGCTTGTCGCCCGCATCGCGAAATAAAGCCTTATTTGGTAGGGCCTTGCCTGGTAGCGCACCCCATCACGCTGACCCAATTTTACATTGAGCAAGCACCGCATATCCGCCGGACGATAAACGGCTGAATCCATCTGACAAGCGCACGCATAACACCCATAGCATTTCAAAAGTAACGGCGGCGACTAAACATAGGTCAGTAGAATACGACATCGACATGTGAACGGCTCCTCACATCTGGCTGGGGCCGTCCTCGGGTAAACTGGAGTGGTGAGGTGGTCCTCACGTCCTTTTTTGACCCACGGGAAAATAGCGCTGACAGTTGCTGCTGGCAAGGGCTGAGGTTGAAAAATAATCTGCAGCTACCCTGTTGCGCTAATTGATTACGCGTGTAATATTAAATGTATTACATGTGTAATACTACCTTGGTTCAAGCAAGGTAGCAGCGATTGGTGACAAAAAGCCGGAGTTAAAAATGAAAGAGATCAGTCAGGCGGAACTCGAAGTGATGAAAGTGTTGT